>CAMCZE010000042.1 GCA_945885655.1 Bacteriovorax stolpii
AAGCGACTCGGTGTTATCACATATAGGCCCCACAGAACTTAAGGCGCTGACCTTTTACCAGCAGGAACTTAAGAAAAACCTACCTCAGCACATTTTTAAACGCACTCCTGGTCGAGTGACCTATATGCTGAGTTTTTTATTAATGAATGTTTCCCTTATTTACCTTGTCATTCATTTTGACCCAGCATGGTATTTAAAACTTCTTTGTGGTTTTCTTATTGGGCAATTTAATGCAGGACTGGCCTTTGTTGCCCACGAAACTCTTCATGGCTCTATTCTCAAAAATCGCCACCTGCAAGACCTCGTTGGCATGATTGGTTTTGGACCCTTCTTAGTATCTCCAACCTACTGGCGTTATTGGCACAATACTCTTCACCACGGTAATACTCAGTTAATATATCGTGATCCTGATGCATTCCCTACTCTTTCAGTTTATAAACGCAGCAAATTCATGCGTGTGGTTTTTGAATTGGCCCCTGGTTCAAATCATCCTGCGAGCTATTTTTATTTTTTTTACTGGTTCTCTTTTCAATCAGTTTTGAACCAGTCTTATATGCGTTTTAAAAATAAGATGTGGGCAAACATGAATCACTCACGTGTGAGTAAAGAGTTTATCTTCATCTGCCTTATGGCCCTCGGTTATTTATCTCTTGTAGGGCCCGAGAACTTTTTATGGCTCGTAGTCATTCCTATGCTTATTCAGAACTACGTGATTCTTAGTTACATCACTACAAATCACAATGCTTCTCCTTTAACCAAAATTAATGATCCTCTCGAAAATTCATTAACGGTGACGACCAATGCTCTCTGGGATTTTTTACATTTGAACTTCGGGTATCATGTTGAGCATCATCTTTTTCCTAGAGTCTCTGGTCGCCATTCAAAAATAGTTCATCAAACATTAAAAGAAATGTACCCAGAAAAATTCAAACATATGCCTAAGTGGAAAGCTCTAAAATATATTTATCAAACTCCTCGTATTTACAAAAACTCCAACGTATTAATTCACCCTAAAACGCTCAAGCAATACCCTACACTGTAAACTCACCTTTACTTAACCATTATTTAACTGCAAGTTTTTTTAGATCCGCTAAACTACTAGTATCCAATTAAAAGGACACGGAGGTTCACATGCGGATAAAGCTCATCCTATTGCTTATAATTACACTTCTTTCTAACCACATTTTTGCATCTGAAAAACTTAGGGTCATAACTTTCAACATTTGGGGACTAAAAGGATTTTTACTTAAGAATCCAAAACGTATTGCCTATATCGAAGATGTTATCAATCATTCGGGTGCAGACATTGTCGGTATACAAGAATCATTTAACGAACACATCACTTATCGTCTTCGTCATTTATCAAATTATCCTTATAGTATCCAAGGACCTGGTCGACTGATTTATCAGTTTCAAAAAAGTGGTCTTTTGATCCTTTCAAAATATCCCATTGAAAAAAGATACATTCATCGATTTAGAGCTTGTGCTGATTTGAGCTGTTTCGAACCCAAGGGCACAGTGATGGCCGCCATCACTCTACCATCAGGAACAAAACTGAACGTCTTTAATTCACACTTTGCGTCTGGATCAGTAGACCCAACAAGAGTCAAACAAGCTCAAGAATTATTAAATATGATTGAAAAGTATTCATCTGACACTCTTGCAATCTCCGTTGGTGATTATAATTCACATACAAATTCAACACCTATTCAAAAAATGCAAACACAGATGGTAGACTCCTACATGACTTATGTAGAACAACATCCGGAACTTAGCAAAACAGAAAAAGAGGGCCTAACTTGGGATGGACGTAATAATCCAAACACTGGAGGAAACTCACGCTCAGGGAGAAAACAGAATCTTCGTTTTGATTACATTTTTACTAAAAATAGTTACGCTGATCAAATTCAAGTAGAACGATCAAAAGTTGTCTTCAATACTCCGTCTCCTGTCGGATTTTTGTCAGATCACTATGGTGTTCAAACTGATTTTATAATCAATCCATGAAGATCAAACATATCCTGGTTAAACACGAGTTCGAAGCCAAGGATATTCAAAAAAAGTTAAATGAGGGGAAAAGTTTTGAGGATCTCGCTCGAGACTTCTCCCTTTGTCCATCTGCTAAAAATGGCGGAGATCTAGGTGATTGTAAGAAAGGCCAAATGGTTCCTCCATTTGAAAAAGCGTTTCTAGCTCTCAAAGTTGATGAAATATCAGGCATTGTAAAAACTCCTTTTGGCCATCACCTCATCAAACGTATTTCCTAGGTAGAAAATTCATTTACCCCTTTAAGTCCAATAAACTTGAAATTGTAATAAATTCACAGTACCTATGGGCTTCTTTAATTAACCTTTAGAATGCGATTTTAACTCAGAGGGCACTTATGACGACTGCAATACCGACACAACCAACCAACTCGTTTAGAATTGCTCTTCATTTAGACTATCCTGAGTCAAGAATGGATAATTTGTTACTGAACGCTCTTAGAGAACAAGAGGAGAATGACGAACTTAAGGCCATTTCTCGTACTGCTCTTAAAGAACTTTTTGGTAAAAAAAGAATTGTCATCAAAGGCCAACGTGCAAAATCATCTTCATCACTCGCTAAGGGAACAACCTACGTTGACATCTTGGGTTACTAATTTTCAGGAGTGATTCATTTAGGTTTTACGAACAAGGGCAGTAAGACCCTTTAGAAAACTTCTTAAAAACTGATCTCCGCAGGGTCGAAAATTAGGATGCCCGTCCTTACGAAAAAAAGCACTAAGTTCAGATTTTGAAATAGTAAAACCAGATTGTGATAAAAGTTCCAGAATATCTTCGTCTTTAAGTTCGAAGGCAACACGAAGTTTTTTTAAAACCACATTATTAGTCGGAAGTTCGGCCGGTATGGGCGGACGGCCTTCTTCCTTGCCGCGTCTTAAATAAATAAGTCCATTAAGAAAATGGGACATGACATTCTGGCGGCATTCAACAAATCCGGGCTCATCATCACGTTTAATAAAGGCATTCATATCAGACTGGGTAACTTTACCCCCACCCAATTCGACGATCTCAACCAGCTTAAATTCGCTAATATTAAGCATATAACGAATGCTTCTAATGACATCATTATTAATCATTGAATCCTTCTCACTAAATGTTCAAGTCCGTTTAATTTAATTTCATACAACAAACCTAAAAGATGGCCCAGTTTACCTTCAGGAAATCCAGAAGATTGAAACCAAACGACATAACTTTCGGGCAGATCAATGAGGGGAGTCCCTTGGTATTTACCAAAAGGCATTTGAGTTCGGGCCAGCATTTCCAGTTCATTAACTTCGTTTGTCATAGGAATATCTTAACAGAATGGATCAAAATTACTTTTTGCCAGCATTCTTTTTTAAGTGTTTTAAGATGGCCGTTACTGCTTTTTCCACGTCTAAAGGCACTCTATCACGAAAGATAGAGGCCAGAGATGAGTCTGGAGTCACATGATTTGTATAAGAAAAAAGAGTTTTCCCGCCCTCAAATGGAACAAAATGGACGACACCAACAGTGTCTTTAAGTTGATTCCCGCTAACAAAAACCCAACTCAACTCATAAGCATCCCCCACTATTTTAGAGATACTTTTTGTTGTATAGATTGAGTTTTTAATGGGCCAAGGCATTTTCATTTCAGCGTCGATGTATGAAGCACCATCTTCTACTTTTGAAACATGAGATTTAATGAGATCAGGAACAAACTTACTGTGACTGTTAAAATCAGAATATACATCCACATTTTCTTTAGGAGTATGTGGAATGATTGAGATGATTGTCACTTCTGGCCAAATTTTGCCTTCAATCATCTTCACACGTTTAACAAATTTTCCACTTTTAAGAATCGCCATGTCTTCGGGGCTTACTTCAATGCCAGCAAAGCTTGAAAAAGAAAACACAAAAAGAGACAAGATCAGCATAAATTTATTCATGCATCTATTTTAAGTGATCTTTTTAGATTTGTAATCCTAAACAAAGCACAAAACAACATTTTTAAATATGTAACCCATGGTGGATAAGAACATCTTTTTTCGAAATATTTTCCCTTTCCGCACGAAGATGGAAAGGGCATGGACAAAATAAAACTCGTATCAAAGTAAAGGCCACAGAGATGGCCTTTACTTAATCAATCTATTCTTGAGAGATTTCTGCAACTACTCGACGATTTTCTTTACGACCAGAGGCCGTATTATTACTTGCAATAGGTTTAGATTCTCCATAACCGTAGGAAGAAAGTCTTGAAGACCCTATTTCTAATTTTTCAATTAAGTAAGTCTTCACAGATGCCGCACGCTGCTCAGAGAGTCTTCTGTTGTATTCAGCGTTCCCCACATTATCCGTATGGCCCTGAATCTCAGCAATAGTTCCTTTATGCTCTTTTAAAAAACTTGCAAGTTCTTCAACTGATGCTTTTGAATCTTCAGTAAGTACAGCACTTCCTACTGCAAAAAGGACCTCAACTTTAATGGATGCTTTTTCTTTAATTTTACAACCATAATCGTTCACCTCCATACCCTCTTCAGTTCCTGGACATTTATCTTTAGCATCCACAACACCATCTTTATCGGCATCCATTTCAACAGGTACAACCGGAACCTGTTCAGCAGGTGGTTGAGTCTGTTTTTTTTCTTGAGGCCCGCCAAAATAAAATGTTAATAAGAGTTGTGGAGAAATGATGTGCATTTCAGTCATTGTAACTTGATTTTTCTCTCCAGGCATTTTGTTGATGAATGTGTAATCAACTATTGCTGATGCCACAAGACTTTGGGATAAAGCATATTGAAAACCTGCACGTGCTTTAGCTGCTAGTTTGAGATTATTTTCTGTATTGGCATGACTAAGATCTGCTGCTCCGGCCCCAATACCTAAGATGGTAGAAAATCGATGTTGAGGTGCAAGTCTTAATGTATATAGAAAGTCATAAGTTTTAGCGTTTGTATCGACACCCTCAAAGTCATAACGAGTGTAGTTAAATTCAATGGCATGAGGAGATGAAAGATGGTAACGAGCATGAAAACTATAGTTAAAATCTTCATTGGCCTCATCATCAAAATCATTACTTAAAACAGGAATAGACCATCCAGCACCGCCTCCTATACCAAATCTTCCAGAAAGATCATACTGATTGGCCTGGGCCGTACCAAAGGCCAACATAAGCCCAAGTGTAGTGATCATTTTTGTTTTCATATCAAACCCCTTTAAAAAATATTCTTAAATTGATTATGAATACTTTTCTATGACTTACATCTGAAGCTTTGCTAAAGAAAACGGCTTTTGTCTTAAACATTGCTTCAAAAGGCATATTCGGGGTCATAAAACAGAAGATGAGACTATGAAATGATGATTCTGTTATCAGAACCTCAAGTCCCGATAAAAAAAAATTATTGGCCAAATGGAAAAATCCAAAAAATTACCACATTAATCATGGCCAAGATAAAAGCACCTAGGATAGCCGGCCCCCAACCTTTAATGTAAAAATCCTTAAGCATTCCGGCAGCTGTTCTTAGTATAATGGCATTCACTACAAACGTAAAAAGTCCCAACGTCAAAATATTCACAGGAAGAGTTAAAAGCAAAAGAAGTGGCCTTAAGATCATATTTAAAAAACCAACAACAAGACTCGCCATCATAGCAGTCCCAAAACTAGCAAGCTGAAAACCTTTAACAATCCTAGAGGTTAAAAATAATGCAAAAGCAGATAAGATCCAAACTAAAAATAAATGATACATAAATTCCTTTTATTCAAGTGTGCGTTCTTAAAACAATTCAATATCAAAAAGAGAAGAAATAAACAAGGTGCAGGTATGGCCTTCTTCGATGACTAGAGCGGCTTATTTTTACTCTATGTCGACTTTAGTTATTAGGATGATAAGTTTCTGGATTTTATATATCTGTCAGAGGATTCTCAGTTTATCAAAACATGTGGACATTTATGCAGTTCTTATCAATCACAAGACATGAGAGATTTAAAAGATCATTTGTTTTAAACAGAATACAGATCCACCAGATTTAAGGTACTCACTGGTATCCACCTCATGAACAATGAAGCCTCGAAGTTTAAGTTCTTTTACAGTTTGAATACAATCTTTTTGTATGATGACATTTTTTCCGTCTGGACAATGGGCATTCCCTGCAAGTTTGGCTAATGACTCTTGAGGATTTAATTCAATCAGGTCTGGAAATGATTGAATCAAGGTCTTAATGCCTTCTGGAGAAAATGCTTCTCTGACAAAACCAGCACACTTAGAGTTGAAAATCGATAAGCACGTATCGAGGTGATAAAAACGAGGATTAAGTAGTTCCAATTTTATACACTCTTTAGTTATCACTTTATCAACTTCATTTAATATATCAATTGATGTTCTAAACCCAAACCCCGCAAAAACTCTTCCTGACTCAAAATCACATAAGAGATCCCCAGATCCTTCAAGGTCTCCACTGTGTGTTAACTCATAAATCTTATAACCAAGGTTTTTAAAAACATCTTTTATCAGGGGTACCTCCCCCTTCCTTTGTTCAGCATGCATATGACTCATCAGCACGCACTTAAGGCCATCCTGATCTAAAAAAGGAAAGGACTGGTTCGCGCAAAAAACCATATCAGGATAATCATGTTCGCCCGAAACCACTTTGATCGAGCAGCCGATTTTTTCATAGGTTGATTTAAGTATAGTCCATTGGTCTTGTGCTTGTTTCTTATCCACGACCTTTAAATGGCCTGTCTCATCGGTCATGTGAACATTAATCGAGTATCTAATGTCAAACGCTTCAGGAGAAACCATTAAAGCAGTCAATGGGTATTTCATTTTTTACACTCGTCACGACAAAGGTAGGCATTCGGTTGAGTACAAGGATCTACATAATCAGTACAATAATCATAATTTGTTCCACACATGGGAAGTTTGGGTCCATTCATTGCACAACGATTAATTGAAATCAGATGATTAATCGTTTCCGGGGCTTGAGAATTTCCACTTATACTCAGACGATCGATCCACTGACTCAGATTTCCAAGATCTTGCCCTTTCTCAAGGGTCAGATTGGCGAAACTAGACTCTCCAATATTATAGGCCCCAGCACATGCCAATAGAATCATATCAGGAGTAACATCAGTGTAATTATTGTTAAAATCATAAGCACACATTCTCAATTTTGTTATCGTTAGGAGAAAATTTGCCTCATAGTTTTTTTTATTTCCAAAATATCCAGTTGAAAAATCGACTTTTAAATCATTCCCACCTAATTGTTCCCAAGCATTTGCCATGACTTGTCTGCGACGAAATGATTCTAAAAAAGAGATTCCTTTATTTAATTCATCTTTATACTTATTTAGCTTTTTAGTGGCCCCCTTCATTCCTTGAAGTTTTCTCACTATCCTTTCATTCTCTTCATTCACAGATATTTGATTTGCAATATGCCTTTCCCAATAAATTGAACCTTTTTTAATGATCTCGCCCATTTCACTGAGTGTGCCAGAGGTAAACTGGCTCAACCCGACAACATTTGTATGGCTGGCACTACCTTCCCAACCAGAAGACTCTCTTAATAAAAGGCAGAGTAGAATTTCGACGTTCGCATCTTGAAAAATGACTTTGAATTTTTCAGTTATATAAGGCCTGTATACATCTTTGTAGAGGAGCTCATTTTCAGTCGTAGACTGGCATCCACTATACATGTCTGATCTGGGAAAACTATCCATCTCACATATATTGACATTTAAAGCAGGAAACCCTTCATTATTAATTTGATCAAGTAGCTTAAAATAATACTGATCATCTGCCAATGCAACAGAGGCAAAAGAGGCAAAAGAGGCAAAAGAAAAAACAAAGATACTCATGACGTATTTTAAGATGAATCCCATGCTTTATTGTAAGAGATCTAGGCCTTTTTTTCACTAAAACATCTTATGGAATTTGTTACCTATTCGTCAGGAAGAAACGGGAAAGTATATGAATGAGTCATTTTTTAAATAGACGGTATAACTCTCAATTTTTTATCAAAACGACTGATATACGTACAGCGCTGGCAAAGATCTTCCACTAACTTATGCTGAAGAAAACCATTTCTTATCTTTTGTAATCTTTCAGACCCCAGAACTTCTTCAAAACTTTGTTCTAATACATTCCCAAGGGGAATGCCTGCTTCCTTATCAAAACAACATGGTACAACAGTGCCATCGGCATGAATCCCAATCTGCTGAGACAAGGCGTGACAAAAACCATGTTCACTGCGAATGGGATCTCCAAATGAAGGCCACTCAAACTTCGTATCAAAGTGGAAATAGATTCTTCCAATAAGGTTTTTGCTCTTATTTAGGCGTGCGTCTACACGCTCATTAATTGAAACCTGAAAAAACTCAGTGATATTGTCAATGATTGACTGATTTTCTACTTTGTCACCAGTAACACTTGGCAAATTCCATAATCGGTAATTGATATAAAGTTCAGGCCTCTGAATTAAGGCCTCTTTTGAAAACTGAAGGATGTCGTATAAATAAGGGCGAATGTCTTTGTCAGGAAAATTATCTTTAAAACTATGAAGTGAAAAATTTATTTGTCTAATACAAGTGGCATTAAAAAAGACATCAAATCCAAATTTACTTAAAAATGTTCCGTTGGTCGTGAGATGAACAACAGCTTTTTCTTCATTACAAATCTGCAGAATTTCTTCAAAGTCAGGATGTGCTAAAGGCTCTCCCATAAGATGTAAACAGATCTGCTCAGTGTGGGGGAGAACTTCTTTAAGAATTTTTCGAAACTGATCCGTACTAAGGATCTTTTTATCACGCTCAACCACAGGACAGAATGTGCACTGAAGATTGCAGATGTTTGAAATTTCTATGTATGTCTTTAGAAAGCGCATACTCTGCTTTACCACAATCCGGGCCTTGAGTCATGTATTTGACAAGTGGCCAAGACCTTAAAATTTAAACAAAAGCTACCATGATTTATTTATATAACCTAAATTAAATGAATCAAGGCCAGAAACATTCATTCATCTTGAGAAAAAAAATGCAACAGACCATAGGATACCACTTTTAGGGGTATAATTCTCCACTCTTGAGCCCGATCTTCATCTATCAGATAATACCTACGGGTGAAAACTTTTAAACAAACCGTTATCAACATTCACGGCGCAGGCCCCAAACATTATCGTTCGCTAGAGGACGGCTCAGGTGATTGGCAGGCCCAGCTTCCCACACATTTAGGTTCAGACTATAAAGTCCTTTCACCACAGATGCCATCACCAAAAAATCCATCATTTGAAGAATGGAAAATTCTTTTTGAAAAATATCTTCTTAGGGCCCGTGGAGATCTCATTTTTGTTGGCCATTCTCTAGGGGGCTCATTTTTACTTAAGTATATATCCGAAAATATAATCCCACAAAAGATCTTAGCTCTTCTTTTAGTTGCAACCCCTTTTAAGACGATAAAAGGATTTGAGGCACCCACTGACTACACGTCTTTAAAAAAAATACAGAATATTTTTTTGTATCACAGCATGGATGATGTAGAAGTTCCCTATGCCCATGCCCTCATGTATAACAAACTCATGCAAGGGAACCTAAAAACATATTTCAATCAAGGGCATTTTTTCAAAAGAAAAGAATTTCCTGACATTATCCAAGATATCCATCATATTGCTAGTTCCGTTTCTCAAAACACAGAAAACACTCACATATAAAAATGTCATTTTTGGAAATTAGGATTTGAATTTATAAAGATAAAGTCCGCGAGGAGAAGCAACTTTCCACAACCTTTTTGTTTTCTGAGGACCATTCAAGATATAACTAAACTGATCAAGAGAAAGCTTTCCTCGTCCAACGAGCCAAAGGGCACTTACGAGATGACGAACCATTTGTTTTAAAAATCCGGTCCCCTCAATTCTTAATTGATAACACTGCCTTAAATCAGGATGAATGATAAAAAGATCTGACTGAGGCAAAACGGTATGAGGATTTACTTCAGAGACTTCACAAAACAAGATCTCTCGTATTGTCGTTTTCACATTACTACCGGCAGAACAAAAATTTCTGAAATCATGTTGACCTACCATCATCCGGGCACACTCTTTCATGAGTTCAAGATCTAATTGATAAGGATGGTTAGAAATGAATTTTTGATCATTACATGTCATTTTAAGTCTGGTCGTAAAAAGATATCTATATTCTTTCGATTTATGACCTGTTGTTGGTTGATATGAGGCTTCACAGGGCATAAAACTCACACATCTAATCTGTAAGGGAAGAATCTGGTTAAGTTGAATAAGAAACAAATCACTCTCTATTTCATATTCTGTTGTTAATTTCACAATCTGCTCAATTGCATGCACACCAGTATCTGTTCTTGAAGCGCTCATGGTGCTTATTTTTCCACTTAATATTTTCCCTAATGCTAAATTTAAATCGTTTTGAACTGTAACAATGCCCTTCTGCCATTGAAATCCGAAATAATTTGTTCCATCGTATTGAATGATAGCTTTGTAATAATTCATTAAGTTTGGTTATTTGGATTTTAGGAGAATGTGCTGATAGGTCTCTGCAGTTAGAGTCTCTTCAAATTTAATCCCGGCCTTGAACTCACCCATTTTTACGCCCCAGACTCTTCCTGGTAAATTCATCACTCTGCCCTGCAATGTTTCATTAATTTCAAGGCCTGCAATATTTAAAAAAGTAAAAACAGATTCTTTGAACACCAAGTACTTGTATCGATCATTAATTGCAAGTCCGATTCCTTTAGTTGATATATCTACGATCGTGGCCTCAATGCGTGCCATCGTATGGCCAATTGTTGGTCTCATCAGGATTGGAAGATATATCTTAGGGCGAATGATAAATCGATTTTCGCATCTATAATCGAGTGCTCGCCCCTCTTTGGGAAATTTTGAAGTCAACTTTTTTTGTGATATTTTATAATCGCCTGGTAGTAATTTAAAAACGAGACTTTTAAAGTTAATCCTTACAAAAATTGGCCCAAGAGGATTAAATAATAAGTTTTCAGAAACTTGAAAAGTAATTCTTTCATTTTGGAAATCCACCACAATATTCGTAATAGGATAAACAATCCGTTGTGAATTTTCGGCCACCTGCCACAAATCGCCGCCAACCTGCGGTCCGGCCTCATTAATAATTGCGGTGATGTCTTGTCTTTTTTCTACCAATCGAAAAGTATTATCCAAGTAAATGCCTTGATCTTTTGTGTTCTTTATATACTAAGCGATATTGAGTTTAGGTAAATGGAAAAGATGGGATTACTTAAGGGGGCCAGGAGTGTTGCCGCTGTTTTACAACACTAAGAGATGCCAAAAAAAACTCTTTAGCTTGTTTACCTTCAGGCCTGTTGTAGATGAAAAGTGGTGAACAGATTTCGATGAAAAAATGGCCACAAAACCTTGCGCCAACGCAGAGCAAGGCAAAGTCAAGAAAACTTCATCTTTGAATAATATCCTTTTCTTCAACTTCAGAGTAATTTCCTCTATAATGACTTTTTAAAAGGACTCAACGTGAAACAGCGTGGTCTCTCTGAACAGGAAGCTCTTGAGCTCCTCGAACAACATGGCCCAAATGAATTAAACGACGACGGCTATCGAACTCTTCCGAAAATTATTTTCAATGCATTATGCGAACCCACGGTACTTCTTTTATTGGGTATCGGACTCCTCTATTTTTTTCTTGGTGAAATCGAAGAACTTTATAGTCTCATTTCTTTTCTTGTCCTTATTGTAGGCATTACGATCTATCAAGAAGGTAAGACTGAAAAAACGCTTAAGGCATTAAAAGATCTCTCTAGCCCAAGAGCAACGGTCATTAGAGACGGGATTATAAAAAAAATAGCTGGAAAAGATGTGGTTCCAGGTGACATCATCCTCCTCTCAGAAGGAGATCGTGTGGCCGCTGATATAGATCTGATAGAGGGCGGGCCACTCTCCATTGATGAATCAATTATTACTGGTGAGTCTTTTCCTGTCGAAAAAGATCCGAAAAATAATATAAAGACTATATCCGGGACACTTATTCTTAGAGGTCAAGCACTCGGTCAAGTCATATCAACTGGCCATAATACTGAGTTAGGAAAAATTGGAAAATCTCTTAAAGAAGAAAAAGACGACTCCACTCCGCTTCAGTTAACAACCAGAAGACTTGTAAAAAAACTAAGCCTGATCACTGGTGGACTTACTCTCTTTGTGATTTTTTTTTACTGGATGACTGAACATGACTTGATTGATGGCATTCTCACTGGACTGACTCTGGCCATGGCCATTATGCCCAATGAGTTACCTGCGGTCCTTCTCATTTTTCTCGCAATGGGTGCATGGAGAATTTCGAAAAGAAAAGTTCTTACCCGCAAAACTCCTGCGGTTGAGGCCCTTGGTGGAATTACCACTTTATGTGTTGATAAAACAGGAACTCTCACTCAGAACAAAATGTCGATCCATTCTTTATGGAATGGAGATCAAGAAATCTCCATTCTTCCTGATCTTCAAGAACTACCAGAAGAATTTCATGAGGTGATGGAGTATGGAATTCTGGCCAGTCCTCAAGATCCTTTTGATCCAATGGAAAAAGCTTTTCACTCAACTGGAAATCTTCTGCTCAGAAAAACTTCACACCTTCACCCCCGATGGATTTTAAGTAAAGAGTACCAGATATCCAATGAACTACTGGCCGTTTCTTATGCTTGGACGGGTGAAACTAAAACAGGTTTCAATATAGGTGCCAAAGGGGCCACTGAAGCGATCATAGATCTGTGCCACTTAAACCAAGATGAAACTCTCAAAATTGAAACTCAAATGAAAACGATGGCCTCCGAAGGTTTGAGAGTCATCGGAGTGGCAAAAGCGAAGTCACAAATTTTACCAGCGATACAACACGACTTAAATTTTGAATTTATCGGTCTGGTTGGTTTTTCAGATCCTCTACGTTCCGACGCTCGTTCGGCCATCGAGGAGTGTCAGCGCGCTGGAATAAACATCATGATGATTACTGGAGATCATCCTTTCACAGCTAAAAGTATAGGTAAGAAAGCGGGATTAAAAAATCACGATAAAGTGCTAACGGGAAAAGAAATTGAAACAATGGATGATTCCACCTTATTAAAAGAATTAAAATCTGTTCAAATTTTTTGTCGCATGAAACCCATGGATAAACTTCGTATCATCAAAATGCTTCAAGCTTCCGGTGAAGTTGTGGCAATGACGGGCGATGGTGTCAATGATGCTCCGGCCTTAAAGGCTGCAAATATCGGCATAGCTATGGGAGAAAGAGGAACGGACGTTGCCCGTGAAGCCGCGTCCATTGTTCTTCTAGATGATAACTTTTCATCCATTGTTGCTGCTATCAAAATTGGTAGAAGAACTTTAAATAATTTACAGGAAGCTTTCGCTTATCTACTCGTGATCCATCTTCCGATTGCTGCACTGACAATCCTTCCAGTTGTATTTCAGCTTCCTTTGATTCTTCTTCCGGTACACATCGCCCTTCTCCATTTAATCATCGAACCCGCATGCACCATTATCTATGAATCTTCCACGGAAGATAAAAATCTCATGCAAAGGCCACCATGCAAACTACCCTCATCAATTCTTTCAAGGAATAAGCTGATACTGAGTCTGCTACAAGGATTAGTGATGAGTATCATTGTCATGGGAGCCTTTTGGTATAACTTGAAAGAAGGTCTCTCAGCAGAAGATGCAAGAGGTATCACCTTTATGACCCTTATCATTTCAAACCTCTTTTTGATTTATATCTCTAGATATAAACTTGAGAAGCCGATGATTATCTTGCTTATAATAACAGTCTGTTTTTTGATACTTATCTTCGTTTTACCATTTTTTCGTGAACTATTTCGTTTTGAAGTATTACACCCGCACGACATAGCTTTTGGCCTGATTGCAAGTATTATCTGTGGAATCGTTCTCGCAGGGCTGGCAAAATTAAAAGCATAACATGAATCGTATTTGTTAAAGATGCTTCTCAATAAACAAGATCTTTTACACAACCCTTTCATTTTTACAGTTTGAATTGCGTGTTACCCTGAACAAAGATACTGATAGATCATTGTTCCGTTTTTACTTATGTTGTTAATATTGCGAATCAAGGAGTTGGTATGAAAAGCATTTTTTGGTTCAGTCTCATCGTTTTTATTGGCAACACTCATGCAAAAACATTCGGCCCAATCCAAGGTGTTTTGCTCGATAAATTCCACAGACCTCTGGCCAATGTTCCAGTTGAAATAAAACATTCTGAATATTCGAGAACAAGTCCAGCTGATCAAACGCAGATGAGTTATACTGATGAGTCAGGCCATTTCCACTTCAATAAAATTTCTTACACTGCGGAACTTCTTCGTAACGAGTGGTTAAGTTTGTCTTTTTTTAACCTCACAGAAAGACCTATCCCTCTTTCAAAAGACCGAAAAAAAATCACTGAGAACTATATGAATTTCCTAAACAGAAATAACACATACGTGTTTCTTAATGAAATTTTACCATTGGAACTTAAAAATATTCCTGAAGAAATAAGATTATCCGTAAGAGATGAGAATTTCATTGTCAGAGGAAACGTTCAAGTTTTTCAAAAAAACATTCTCACTGTAGGCCATGATCAAGACCAGGCATTTGGTGAAAATCGCATCCTTTGGTCAAAACAAGGGGATCCCATAAATCTTCTCAACTCTAATGAGAAAATAAAAATTCAACAGGTCTTTAATAATTTACATAATGAAGGACCCCTCTATTTAAAAATAGATTTTAGATCAGAAGATACCAATGATGGTGGATTTGGAAACAATGCTCATACCACTCACTTGCCTAGAGTGAGAGTGAATGTTGTCATCTCCGACTTTCA
>CAMCZE010000043.1 GCA_945885655.1 Bacteriovorax stolpii
TTGATAACATTGTTATTAAGTCCATCATGGGGGAGAACCCAATTAAGTTCGGGGAGAAATTTGAAACGATCGTAGGGGAAATTAATCACAATACCAGCTCCGACCGTAGGGGCGATTTCGAATTTTCGCGTATCGCCAGACGAGTCAGTTTGAACTTTGTTAAAATACTCGGTGTGAGTTCCAAGATTTACATATACGGATTCAGCAGCGCCAGTATTGGCCCAACCAGTTGGAATAAGTTGAATTAAAAGCAAAAAAACAAATAAATATTTTATCATTCTATAAAAACTACCAAATTTCTTGGTCAATCGCTATCATAGATCAAGTTTTTTATTTTTCGGAGTTGCCCCTATGTTCGAACATTTTACTGTGCCTTCTGAGCTTGTTCCAAGTGATCCGCGTTTTGGAGTTGGGCCATCTCTTATTCCTGTGGAATTCATTCGGGATTTAGAAAAAACTCATCACCGCTTACTAGGCACCGGCCATAGAAAGTCCGAAGTGAGAAAACTTGTAAATGAATTGCAGGATGGTCTTCGTACTTATTTTAAATTGCCGGCAGGTTATGAAGTTGTATTGGGTAATGGTGGGGCCACATTTTTATGGGATATGATCGGACTTGGTTTAGTAGAAAAATCATCTCTGCATTTTATTTGCGGGGAATTTTCTGAAAAATGGTTTAAGGCCCACAGTCTTATCCCTTGGATTAAAACAGCCGAGGAAAAAGTAGAAAATGGTCAGGGGATTAATCCCTATGAAAAGATTGGATATGACTTGATTTGTACGACATTAAACGAAACGTCGACGGGAGTGATGATAAGTGATCTGCCGAAGCTGAAAAACTCTGAAACATTGATGGCCATTGACGCCACATCAGGTGCTGGTCAGATTGCCATTAATTTTAATCATTCTGATATTTATTATTTTTCTCCACAAAAAGTTTTTGCTTCAGAGGGAGGCTTTTATGTCTCCATCATGTCTCCCAAGGCCATTGAGCGGGCCCTGAGAATCGAAAAAGACATGGGGCGCTACATTCCAGAGTGCATGAAATGGTCTCACGCCATTGAGAATTCACGGCAGAATCAAACCTACAATACGCCATCAATCTCCACGATCTTTTACATGAATGAACAAGTTAAACTTATGAACAAGTTAGGTGAAGAAAAAGTGATCGAATTAGCTAAGAAAAAAGCCGACCTTCTTTATTCTTGGGCAGAAAAAAAAGAATATCTTTCTTCCTTTGTAAAAGATGTTCGTTTTCGTTCACATACTGTTGCTACCATTGATGTAGATAATAAATTTCGAGTGGATGAAATCGCTCAAGTCTTGCGCTCGCAAAATGTTGCTTATGATATTGAGTCTTATCGAAAATTAAATCGTAACCAACTCAGAATAGCTCTTTTTCATAACGTTAGTTTTGAAAACTTAGAAAAACTTACAAAAATTATTAGCAAGATGATTGAATCCATCTAGTTTTCTTACATCCTTAAGAAAACTTAAGAATGAATATGGGAAAAAAATTAGGCCAGGCAATTAAGTTTCAGTGATTTAAAACTTCTCTGTGGAGTTTTAAGTTGGGGCCAAACTGCTTCTTGAGCAAGATCCTTAAACCACGATATAAATTTTAGTCATATATTCTAACCAAGGATGATGTTCTATGAAAAAGTTTGTGGTTTGTGTTGCTCTGATTTATGGAGTTAACGTTCATGCTGAACGTTACACTGGAATTAACAATCCGATGAATTTTAATCAGATCATGGGCTCTAAGATGGTCACAAGACTTTCTGAAATTCCAAATAATGGAAGACTTAACGACATTCGTCTTGGTTGGTCGGAAACATATTGGCCCTCCAACCGTGGAGGTATAGCTTACCGCTGGAACAGTCCGGATCCACAACCTTTTAAATACAAACTGAATACTTTGAGAGAACTTAAATCGATGAGTGAAACAGAACTCTCTTATCTTTCCCCGGCCGAACTCTATGACATCTCTCAAAGTGACTACAACTACACTTTAACAAAAAAAGTTTTAAGTAAAATCACAGCACGAGATTTATGGTGGGAAGGAATTTGCCACGGATGGGCAGAAGCAGCTGCAAATTATCCGGAACCGGCCAAAGTCTCTTTAACCAACAAAGACGGAGTAAAAGTTACTTTTGGCTCTTCTGATGTGAAGGCCCTTCTGGCCATGCATGATGCTTACAACTCTTTGGGGTACTATTCAAGAGTGGGTGAGCGTTGTGATGTAAGAGGAAAAGCTCCAGGTGAAGAAGATGCTCGAGATGGACAATTGCCCATACCAACAGAAGAAGAGAGTAATCTGCCTAAATGCCGTGATGTCAACGCCGGAGCTTTCCATTTGGTTCTTACGAATATGATTGGAATTCACTCAAGAAGTTTTGTTGCTGATATCGATCGTTACAATGATGTTTGGAATCAGCCTATTGTTTCTTATTCTACTTCTATTGTCGGAGAAGAAACGGTTTCTCCTGAGGATCGTATGAGCGGGGTGGAAAGAAGAGTGAAAGTCAGTACCAAAATGACTTACGGGGAAGAACTTCAATTTGAATCTCCAGAGCGTGTTGCACGTGGAGAAATTAACTTTGTATCTAAAGAGCCTGTAACAGGAACACCCCATCAAGCTTTTCGTTTCAAAATCTATGATTATATTCTTGAAATTGACGGTTCTGGAAATGTAATCGGTGGTGAGTGGATTTCTGCCTCACGTCCAGATTTCCTTTGGGGGAAAAAACGTGATGAGAGATTCCTCAATAGTCCTATTCCTCTTGCTGGTCTTAATGCCATTTATCGTCCAGCAAGACGTTAGTCTCTTTTGTAACCACCTAAAAACTGATTTTTAAATTCTAAGAAGCGGTCTTCAAAGATCGCTTCTCTAGCTCTTGTGGCCATTGATTTATAGAATGCAATGTTGTGGGCCGTCGCTAGAATTTGTCCCAAAATTTCATTTGAATCAAAAAGATGTTTGATGTAAGCGCGTGTAAAATTCGTGTTCACATAATCTTTTAGATTCGGTTCGATCGGAAAAAAATCCCTACGGTAATTTTTATGTTCAATGCGGATTTTTCCACGATTAGTGAAGAGTGTTCCTCCGCGAGCAAATTTAGTGGGAATAATACAGTCACTCATATCAATTCCATGCTCCCAGATCATTAAAAGATCTTCGGGCATTCCCACGCCCATGACATACCGTGGTTTATCTTTTGGCATAAGGGGAGCAGTAAACTTCACCACTTTTTCCATATGCTCAGAACCTTCACCTACAGAAACTCCTCCAATGGCATATCCTGGAAGATTTCTTTTTGTGACTTCTTCTACACAGACTTCGCGATATTTATCATAAACTCCACCCTGCACAATTCCGAAAAGGGCCTGTTTAGGATTTTTCCAAGTGTTCACACAACGATCTAACCAGCGGTGAGTTCGAGCGATAGAGTTTTTCACATACTCTTCTGAAGCTGGGTAAGGAATACATTCATCAAAGGCCATCATGATGTCTGAGCCTAAGTTTTGCTGAACTTGAATGGAGATCTCTGGAGTTAAAAGAACATTTTCTCCCTTCGCTCCTTTGAAGTTTGCACCTTCTTCAGTGATGGAGTTTTTCTGAAGAGAAAATACTTGAAACCCACCAGAGTCTGTGAGAATTGCACGATCCCAGCCCATAAATTTGTGAAGGCCCCCGGCCTTTGCAATGAGCTCAGAGCCTGGAGTTAAGTGTAAATGGTATGTATTTGAGAGAAGAATTTGAATAGACATGTCTACGAGTTCTTTAGGCTGAAGTGCCTTGATCGCACCGTGGGTACCAACGGGCATAAAAACGGGAGTTTCAATTTCTCCGTGTGGAGTATGGATGATCCCGGCCCGGGCGCCACAGTTTTTATCTACGTGTTGAAGAGTGAATTTGAAGTGCTCATTGACTTCTGATCGAACATCCATCGTGTATCCCTTGGGCATAAGTTTTCCAGAGGTTTGTCACCCCGGCGTTTCCAGTAAAGGTATAGGCGAACCCTAACAGATTATTTTTCTTTTGTGGACTTCTTTTAGTCCAGTAGTAGTTCTTACAGGCCAAAGAGCAGACACTCACCTACATGTAAGGCATGGTGGATTTACGTTTTCTATTTATACCTATAACCGCACTCTTTTTTGTTCGTTTAGAACTTCCGATGACTTACAAAATAAGAGTTCTCAAGGTTTATGATGGGGACACACTTCTTATTAAATTTGGGCCATTCAAAGAGAGACTCAGGCTCTTTCTAATCGATGCCCCAGAGCTATCCCAGCCAGACGGGGTGGGAGAGTATGCCAAAAAATGTTTAGTGAGGGTTTTATATGAACAAAAAGAACTAATCTTGATAGTAGGATTTCGTGATGTTTATGGAAGGTTATTAGGAAATTTGAAAGGAGTGAGTGAGCGTTTGATTCAAGAAGGGTGCACGGGATTTTATCCTTATGCTCAGTTTTCGTCTGCTGCGGAGAAAATGTTTTATTTAAGATTACAAAAAGAGGCCCGCGAAAAGAAAAATGGTCTTTGGGGAATTGGCGGATACAGACAGCCTTCTTTATGGCGAAAAACTAAAAAACAAAACGGGCGCCAGCGGCCACGCCGATAAGGTCATCGCCAAAGTTTTTATTTACCTGGCCATAGATTCGTAAGTAGGGAAGATTGATCTGAGCTCCAAAAAAGCCTCTTAAAAAGAGAGGAGAGACACTCGCTTTTTCGTTGATATTGGCCGAAGCTAGAACTTTTATCACTTCACCTGCACCACAGGCACCTCCTGTACAAGTGAGGTTTGATTCATCAGCGTTTAGATTTGCCTTGCCCTTAGCGCCACCAAAATTCACATCGGTTCCCAGACCAGTATAAAAACTAAAAAGATAGAGTACCTGTATATCAGTTGAGATTTCTAAAGGTATCGTATGGGTGGCCACATCGATGACGGCTTCTGGATTCCCAATAATGGTTCCTCGAATCTGTTCGTTTGAGGAGCTAGTCTCATTCACTGTTTTGCGAATGGTGCTTTTAAAATTAAGAGCGGTGGAGTTATAGTCATAACCGAAATGAAGTTTTAATCCGCCCCATCCTAAAAGTTTTCCACCCTGTCTATGAATCAGATTGTAACGAAAGTGAGTGCCAAGTGTGAACATGCCAATCTCTGCAGAGGATTCTTCGCCGGGTTTGGTGCTCAATTTCTGTTTATGAAGGTAGCTCATAAAGTTCACGTACATGGCCCAGCGGTTATAACCAATAAATCCAAGATTCGTACCCACAACGACTCCTGGGGCCACACCCACGCCACTGAAGTCACTATCAGAATTCGATTGTTTTTCTAAGTCAACTCCTGCTCCAAGACTTGCTCCGACTAAAAAAACATCCATATGAGAAGCATAATCAGTACCCACTCCTTTAGTGGCCATGGCCGAAGAGTTGGCCATCCCTTGCATTAAACGTTTAGGTTCTGCATTTG
Organism: Bacteriovorax stolpii; assembly: GCA_945885655.1. Lineage (GTDB taxonomy): Bacteria > Bdellovibrionota > Bacteriovoracia > Bacteriovoracales > Bacteriovoracaceae > Peredibacter. The sequence continues at coordinate 5,481 of CAMCZE010000043.1, forward strand.
GAAGATCACTATTGACCTTATTCTCAACCTTCAAAATTTCAGCATCCACGAAATTTTTAAAGGTGGTATTGGCCCCTAAGCTCCCATAACTTGTGACGTTTAGATCAAAGATTTGAGCGTGCACAGCTGAAGTAAGGAGGGCCATGACAAAAAAGACTAAAAGTGGGTGTATAAATTTATTCATCCTCTTAATATTAGTGAGTTTTTGAACTTAGGGATATTTAGAATATTTTACCTAAGGCGCCTGACAAACCCTAAGGGGCAGTGGTAAGTAGCACTTCTCTACATTATATCGAGGACTTCATGGCATTTTTATCAGCAGATCTTCATCCTAAACTTGAAGATTATTTCAAAGAACATGGGTTTAAAACTGCCACATTGGTTCAAAAACGAGTTATTCCTGAGATTCTTAATCGGAAATCTCTTATTGTTCTTTCTGAAACAGGTTCGGGAAAGACTCTTTCCTATGCTCTTCCGATTGCATCTCGTTTAAAACAGAAAGAAGATCAAGGTCATCGTAATACCGCCAAAGGCGCTCCTTATGCCATGATCATTGCTCCTACTCGCGAACTTGCGACGCAAATCTACGGTGTGTTTAAAGGCATTTCTCATCACCTTAAACTTCGGGTGAGAGATCTTACGGGTGGAGACACAAGTGCCAAGATGAAGTCAGTGGCCAATGACTCTTATGAGATTCTTATTGCTACACCTTCTCGGGTCAAAAGTGCGCTTCAGAAAAAAGAATTAAGCCTTAATCAACTTCAGTATGTGGTTTTTGATGAGGCCGATCAGTTATTTGATATGGGGTTTAAAAAAGATCTGGATTTTATCATCGAATATTTTGATATGAACATGACTCAGTTTAATTTCATCACGGCCACACTTCCAACGGAAGTAGAGGATTATATCCTTGAGAAATTTATTGATGTCGATTTTGCTAAAATAGCATCAGATGCTTCTCACGCTCCTCAGTCTCGCATTGAGACTTATAACGTCAAAGTAACGACTGAAGAAAAAGACATGGTCGTTAAAATGTTTCTTGAAAAACAAGCTCAAGGCCGAGGCATCATTTTTACAAATCAACGTAACCAGGCCGAGGATCTTTTTAAATATTTGGCGGAAAAAATGCCAAAACTAAAAATGCGTCTCCTTCATGGAGATCTTGAAATTAAAGAGCGTGAAAGTGCTATTAAGGCCTTCGTTGAGAAAAAAGCGCAGGTTCTTGTGGCCACAGATATTGCTGCCCGTGGGATAGATATTGCGGATCTTGTTTGGGTTTTAAATTACGGTTTACCTAAAACCGGCATTTATTATCTTCACCGATGCGGCCGTATCGCTCGTGGTGGACGTAAGGGCATCGTTTATAATCTTGTGGCCCATCATGATTCAAAAATGATTGCTCAGATCAATGAGTCGATCATGAATCAGAAACATCTAAATCTGGACATTATTCCAGAAGAAAAGATGAAGTCGGAAAAACCGGTGAAGAAAAAAGTGGTAGTTAAAAAACATGTTGCTTTCCGCGGTAAGAGCGAAGAGGGTCCAGTAAAAAGAAACCGTGGTATTAGACGTCGTTAAATTCGAGGATATCTTTTTCCATTTTAAATGTGTCTTCATAACCAAGCTCGATTAAGGGCTTGGTATAACTTCCATCAAATGCCAGATAACTTAAAAGATCCAGACCTTTGGTGTCAGAAACCCCAATTCCTTTTAAAAGATATCGAAGAGATAGTGGAAGATCGTTATTAAGTTTTTCAGTCATCTTACCTAAATCTCGTGAAGGTCTGATCATTAAAATAGGAATGGCCTTAAATTTGTCAGGTGATTTTTCCTGCATGAGCGCATTGATGTGATGGAGGCGTTCAACATCAGCTTCCAGTGAATCTAAAAAAATCGCATTTAACATGACTCCAGCGATCTGGCCGATAGGAGGATTACTGATCGGTGAAAAGGCCATGTCCATCATGCGATTTTGTTGATGAGGATAACGAATGCCAATACCAATGATTTTATCGGCACCTAGATGAATCGCTGGAGAAAGGGGTGTGGTTTGTCGGATACAGCCATCACCAAAATAACTCTCCCTTACTTTTACGGGGGGGAAAAAAAACGGAATAGCTGTTGAGGCCATAAGATGATTTAAATTTAAATCTTCTCGGCAGGAAAAACGATCCGAGCGGGCCCAGTCTTGAATCTGATTGGAGCCTTGGTAAAAAATAACACTGCTGCCCGAATTATAATTGGTGGTGGAGAGTCCCACCCCATAAATTTTTTTGTCTGTGATGTTTTTATTGAGCTGATCAAAATCAATTTCTTTTTGCAAAAGATTTTTTAAAGGATGGGTATCAAGAAGGTAGTTCACGGTGCTGCCGCTTGAAGTCATACCACCCAAAAGTGTGCCAGAGAGCCACTTCATGCCAAGCTGAGAGATCGTTTTTGTTCTAAGATCAAAGATGTTGTTTGGTTTGAGGTTTTCCCAAATTTTGATTAAATTATTAGTCGTTTTATCCCAGCTCTCGTTTGATGCTGCTAAATAGGTCGCATTAATGGCACCAGCAGAATTTCCAGTGATAACCTGGGCGAATTGATCTTTTTTGCCTAAGATTTCGTATAGTGCACGAACAACACCGACCTGATATGCAGCACGTGCTCCACCACCGGTCATGACTAAGCCGATTTTTTTATTCATGGTTTAATTATGCATTCACTACAAAACTTTGGCCAATGCTTCAGCAGATAGGAAAGAACCTCTTATGTCAGGATATAAAAAGCTATCTCCGATAAGGAAAAGGTTAGGGGCAACTTCCAAATAGGGAGATTGTAGTGATTTAAGTGGTTTTACATAACGCCATCGTTTGATTTGATACGAGCTATACGAGAGGGCCGTACCTAAGGATTCTTGGATCTTATTGATGATGATAGGTAAAACTTCGAAGTCATTTTGAGCAAAGTACTCTTCTGAAAGGTTGGCATTACTCATAAAGACCAAACCATCTGGATGCAGATTTCTTTTTTTCATAAAAAAAAGTTCATGGCCTTCAGGATGAATCTTTTTAAAGAGCGAAGGTAAATCTTTGGCAATAAAAAGTCCCATGATGCCTTTGCTATATTGAATGGAGCGCAGACGATTTTCATCATTTAGTTTAATGTCGCTATTGATGAGAAGTTCAAGGGCCTGGGGTAAAGGGGCAGTGAGTACAACTTTTTCTGATTGGAAAATGGGGCCTTCATCAGTCATAACAATCCACTTATGGTCTTCTCTTTTTAAGTAGGACACCCGCACATTTCGGTGCACAGTAAGGTCTTGGGCCATGGCCTTACCTAACTGGTTCATGCCCCCGGTTAGATAAAAATCATCTTGCTCTTTTTTTAGAACAGGATCAGGCAGATAATGATTCAAAAAGGATTTTATATCTGGCCAGTCCTGAATTAAAGGACAACCGTGATCAAAACCAAGTCCTTCAATACGGCGGGTGGCCACTCTTCCCCCTAGGCCGGGAGATTTTTCCAGGATAATTGTTTTGGCCGGATTTTTTTTCAACAGCTGGCCCAAATGTAAACCTGAGAGACCAGCGCCGATTATCGTATAAGAAGCTTCATTCATGGGGGCTCCAGAGCACTGGCGTCATATTAAATTCATCTTAAGATTACCCTTTTTGCCCTCATTGCTCCATAAATCTTCAGTAATGTTTAGTTTTTGTAGATGGGAAGTACTTAACCCTTTGCAGAGAACAGGATAGAATAAGATAAAGATTTTTTTCAAAGGTGTTGATGCATGAAAGTTTTAGTTACAGGTGCTACTGGATTTGTCGGAAAAGTACTTGTTCGACAGCTTTTAGATTCTGGTAACGAGGTTGTCGTTCTAACCCGTAACATCGCTAAGGCAGCTATCTCTCTGGGAAGCCAATGTAAGTATATTCAATGGTCAAACAATAATGAGCTTCCACCTCAAGAAGCTTTTGACGGAGTGGATGGTGTTATTAATCTTATGGGTGAAGGGATCGCCGACAAAAAATGGGACGAAGAAAGAAAAAAAAGAATCTACCATTCTCGAATTGATGGCACGGCCCGTTTAGTTGAGGCGATCAATGCACTTAAAATAAAACCCAAAGTTTTTGTTTCAACGTCTGCTATAGGTGTTTATGGTGACAGAGGTAATGAAGAGATCACTGAAACATCATCTATGGGCACTGATTTTTTGGCCAACGTTTGTAAAGATTGGGAAACAGAAGCTAAAAAAATTAAAAACATAGGTGTAAGAGTTGTGATCATTCGTGTGGGAGTGGTTCTTGGACGTGGTGGTGGTGCTCTTAAAAAAATGCTTCCGATTTTTAAATTGGGAGCTGGTGGTCCAATTGGAACAGGTAAACAGTATATGAGTTGGATACATATCGAAGATCTTGGCAGCATGTTTATTGAAGCACTTAAAAATGTTTTAATTGAAGGTGAGTACAATGGCACGGCTCCTTATCCTGCGACGAATGCTGAATTCAGTAAGGCCCTAGGCAAAGTTCTTAAACGTCCTGCTTTTGCTCCGGCTCCGGCGTTTGCCTTAAAGGCCATTTTTGGAGAAATGTCGACTGTGATTCTGAGTGGCCAGAAAGTTCTTCCTCGTAAGTTTACGGAGAAAAAATTTCATTACCGTTATCCAACTCTTGAGATGGCCTTAAAAGAAACTGCTTTTTGAAAATGAAGTTTTTATTTCTTCTACTTTTTATTTTGGCCTGCAAAAAAGAGCTTACGTACACTAAAGAGGATCTTTTTAAGATCGCGCAAGCGGCAGATCCTACAGTGGCCATGGTTCTTCCTCGTAACATGAATGAAGGTGTGACTTGTTCAAGTTATCCAGATGGATGTTTGTCGGCCCATATTGTGAAAGTAAGAGAATTAAATCTTATTGCGATTGAGTACCTCACAGAAAAAGAGGCGATTCTCGCTTCAAAAAAAATTCGTGGCTATTATACTCGTAACTGGGTTTTAGACGATGTGTCTGGTGAGCCTCTCTTAGAGGAGTTTGTAACAAAATACCTAGAGGCGAAGAAACCTTAAAAAAATCCCTTCAAAAAGTGTAAGTCGTTCATTCCATAAAGTTGCAAGGCCCTCAAACTGGGGATCAGATTTTTCTGTAAGTGTTTTTCTAAATAAAACAAGCCAGCGACCAATTTCTCCACGTTTAATACCAAGTGGCATATGGGCCTTAATCATATCAAAAGGTGGCACGACTTTTTGATGAGTTGTGGTGAGAAGCTGTTGTTCCCAAAAAATGGCGATGCGAGGAATATGTTCATCAAAGTCTTTGATGAAACGAAAATGATATCCAATAAGAATGTCTGATTTTGCCTTATCGTAAAATGAAGTGATTATAGACAAAATCCATTGAGATTCACTCATAGGGGATGAAGCAGTTCTTCCATTCGGGAGAAAAAAGTTTGATTCACTGTTTTGCACTGAAAGCCTTGTTCTTGAAAAAACTGAAGTTCGTTTTTGTCTTCAAAAACAAGTTTCACACCAAATTTCATCAAATGACATTTTCTCGCTTCAGGCATGTCAAAAAATTTCAGGAGAGCATACTGAGTATAAAGTTCATCATGGACAATTGCCTGACCTTCAGACTCAAAAGGGAACGGTTCAAAAAAGACGTTACCGTTTCTGCCTTTAAGGAGCAGAAGGCAGCCCAGAACTTTATTATCTTTTTCAAAAGTTAGAACCTGCGCTCCCCATTTTTCCCAAACATCTAAAAGATCTTTTTCGATAGGAAGAGCATGAGGTGTTTCAGAAGTGCAGGGGTAATCACCTAGGGCAATTCCAGATTTAGAATGAAGATCTTTCCAACTCTGTTTCACATGAGATTGCAGCTCATGAGTCAGATTTTTTAAATAGTCTTCGTAGGTTTTTGAGGATTTAAAAAGTGGCTCAAGAACAAAAAATTCTTTGCTCCAGTTTTTTGTTAGAGGCCAGCTGACGTTTGTTTCTTGTAATCCACGAAGAGTGTAAAAAGATTGGGCCTTGATGTCCTCACGCTTTTCGTACTCTTTGAAGAGTTCAAGCATTTTCTCTTTACCAGAGCGAGCAAAACGTGGATCAAAAACACATAGACCACCACTACCGTCTCCCACTTGCCAAGTGGCCTGCTTCCAGCTCTCATGAGATTTATTCCAGAACTTCCATCTTTTCCACCAAGGTAGAAGAGTTTTGGTGGGAATGCTTCTTAAACATAATTGAGCAAAACCAATGGGAGCATTTTGAGTGGGCCCAAAAAATAAAAAATAGGTGAATACATCTGTTTGAGGAGCACGATCATGACGTTGGATGAGAGTATCAAAACTTTCGATGTCTTCTTGCAGAAGCACTTCGAGGTTGGTAATGAATTCAGGATCTATTTCATGAATGGAGTGGAACTTCTGCACTATTAACATTTGATCTCTTTTGCACAATAAGGGCAAATCTTCCAGAATTGTATGTCAAACTCTTGGCCACAAGCACATTCATAAATTTCACTTAAGTCTTCCAAAGAATCTCCCACGACAAAAAGATTAGGCCTCATGGCGCGAATAGTGAGGGAATTAGCGATGAACCCGCCAGGAATGAGTGGATCTGATTTAAATTTTGCGGGACTCACAGATTCATTTACACGGATTTTAACTTGAACATCTTGAGGAAGTTCTAAATCAATAGCAGGCATGCCCGCCATGTTTTCTATTTTTTGGATGATCTCTTTAATCGTATTAGGATCATCATGATGGATGTTTTTCAAAATGACTCCAGCGTCTTTCAAGGAGAGTGATGATTTCTCTCACGGCCCTTTGGTGTGGATTAAACCATTTCCACGGTGCTGGTTTTATTTTATCAAATTCTCTCAAGAAATATACACCTTGATTGCCACATTCTTCAATCGTTCTGAGAGTCCATTCCACGACCTCTGGAGACTTGGCGTGAAGGAGATTTTTAAGGATCTCGAGAAAATGAAAGTCCAATCGATGACCTTTTTGAAAACGGGCGGAAATGATGTGTTTTCGAGCACCGTTGAGAGCAAAAATGAGTACATGATCAGGAAGGTCGAGCTTAAGCGTTTCTAAGAGGGAATTTTCAAATTTATGATGAAGACTGGAGCTATGTTCAATGAGACAGAGAATTTTCTCCAACATAGGTACATCTCTATGAGTCAAGGCATCTGTGTAGGCCACTTCCAGCTCTTCCATTTCCTTAGCGCTGAAACGTGTAAGCCCACGGTTTCCGATGGCCAGATTATCAATGATCTTTTTGTAGATTTCTTCAATTTTCATTAAGGCTTAGGTACACCGATACAACGAACTTGTCTAAGAGAAGTAAGCTCACTCACTTCTAGGGTTCCATTCGTTAATCGATAGGCCCAGGCCTCGTTGCGAGTGATGATGTTAGAATTAATAGTTGCCGTCCAAGCTAATCCCCGATTGGGAAGGACAAAACGTGCACCATCTAAATCAGCTTGAAGATAATCATTTCGAGTTGGAAGTCTCCAAACGATATGTGGGCCAATTCCATCCATTGAAATATTTCCGGCACATAAACTATCACTGGCCGCTAAAGCATTACAGTCAGTTGTTGCGGGACTTGTAGGTTGTTGAGTATTACCAGAAGCTTTGCACCAGTTGGAACCAGCACTTAAAACATCAGACCAGATCATGCCTGTTCTATTATCACGCCAAGTCTCAAGTCCTGTTCCACTGCGAGTGACAAGAACCCAAACGGCTTCACCAGAAGTTCCATGAGCGTTCCCGTTCCAAAATGAGCGGTCAGCATTTTTAGCAGAGCAATCTGCTATGCGGGTTTTAACACCTTCAAAATCATCACCGATTCCGCACATGACACTGGGTCTACCTAAAGTGTCGCGTGTTGTAACATTTTTGCCTTCGTCATCAATAAGTATATTAGGAATTTTACGGTAGGCATCAGGTAGTGTGTTCGCGAGAGTTTTGGCCATTTCCTCAGCGTAACTGATAACCATGGTCCCTTTTTCACGATACATATGAGAAGCAACAGCAATTGTGTCCGGAATAATGATTGGAGCATCACCAGTGGCCCTGGGTGTAGTGGATGAGAGGCCAGTGCCCGAATTTTTGCGAGAACCCGAGGCAATATCATTCCCACAACTCTGAAGAAGAGCTAGGCATAGTCCAGTGGCCAAGAAGTTAAGTTTTTTCATATGACCCTTATTGTAAGAATATCTGAGGCTTAATCATAAAAATAATGTCCCGAGTTGTAAAATTTACTTTGAGCAAACTGGTTGAAATCTCGATGTTTTCACTTTCTTCTAAGGCGTGCTATAGTCCCGCCCCATGACGACTCTACTTATCAACTCCATTTATCGTGCCACCGAAGGTGAAGGAATTCATGTTGGAATTCCGCAGGTTTTCGTGCGTTTTCAAGGGTGTCATATTGGCTGTGTCAATTGTGACACCAAAGAAACCTGGGATTTTGACCCCAGCTTCACCATGGATCTAGATGATGTTATGTCTAAAGTTGAAACACTTTCTCAAGACATCATAAAACGTATTTCAATTACAGGCGGGGATCCGCTTCACCCATCCCATATTCCTTCGCTGATTGAACTGATTAAAGAACTTAAGGCCCGTGATTACACCATAAATCTTGAAGCGGCCGGAACTCGAATTGTGAAAGAGGTTTTTGATCTTGTAGATTTTATTTCTTATGATTTTAAAACGCCATCAACAGAAGTTAAGACTTCAAAAGAACTTCTGTTTCGTTTCATATCTGAATATTCACATAAAGCTCAAGTCAAGGCCGTCGTATCAGATAAAAAAGATTTTGAAGCGACTTTTGATGCTTACCACTTCGTAAAAAAGAATAATGCTCCGTCAGTTCCTTGGTGTCTTACTCCATGTTACGAGCCTGGTGAAGAATTCCCGATGAATCGTTTTCAGCACATGCTTCAGCTCAATGAACATTTCGGTTTACCTTTCAGGGTCATTGGCCAGCAACATAAATGGGCCTATGGTGTGAACGCAAAAAATGTTTAAGTCTCTTTCATTGTTAAGACATTAAAGAAAAACATCGCCCATCCTATAACGAACAAAACTCCCCCCACTGGCACTATCATCGCAAAAGTTTTGATGTCGGTTAAAACATAAAAATAACAATTAAACGAAAAAAGCAAAATTCCCACCAAAAACGCAGATGCAGGGATTGTAATTTTTGATGTGGGGTACATCTGATGAAATAGACCTAGAAGGATCAAGGCGATGCCGTGATAAAAATGGTAACGGACACCAGTTTCAAAGGTCACAAGTTTTTCTGGTGTGACT
>CAMCZE010000044.1 GCA_945885655.1 Bacteriovorax stolpii
ATGATGTCAGGATTCCTTGTCATTGCCTGGATGGGGCTGGCCTATCTTTTTAGATGGCAGCGTACACGTATGGGTGATCAAGTTGAGCTTGAAGTAAAAAATGTAATCTCTAAAGGCATTATTGCTGACCAGCGATTTATGCTCGATCATTATTCTGAACTGATGAGAGATGATATTATCAGATTACTAGATGAACTAAAAATTAAACTTAATCTCGGTTCTATGCTTCATGATGGCCTTCCATTCGCTGGATGTATGGTTGATAAAACGTTTAAACTCACTTGGCATAATCAACTTTTCTTAGAACAACTTTATTTAAGCGAAGAAGAAGTGAGAAGTGATGCTTTTAATTGGGATTATGTCAGAGATTATTTAAACCTGGACGAAGATCCAATTTATGAAGCTTTAGTTAATAAAATTGCTGGCATTTATCCAGTAAAAGTAAAACAAGATGAAATGACTCCTGCTCAGCCGTATGAAATGTATGTAACTCCAATTACTGCCAATAGAGAAGACCGTGTCATGGTGTTCTTTTATCCTTTGATCTCAGTCAAAGAAGCCATCAATGAGCAGGTCAGTCTTTCAAGAGATTCTATTGATAAATTTCTCGCTCTTTGGAACGAAGAAAAGCTTGGCCTTGATGAGATACGCGTATTGGAAAAGGATTTTAAAAATAATGATCTGGCCGGGCTATATAAAAACTTAGTGGGTGTGCATGAACGTGTAGATGCAGAAAAAAAAGAATGTTTGCACACTATTAGATCTCTTGAAAAAGAAGTGGCAGAGTTTGAATCGAAGATGAAGGAGATGAGGAGTATGGAGGATCTTAAAAAGAATGTGATCAAACAAGAATTTAAACTTGCACATGAACTACAAGAATCCTTTATTAATACTTTAGAAAAAGGAGAGTCATTGGTGCAAATTAATAAAACCATTATGCAACAAAATGATGACCTAAAAGTTGAAGCTCAGAAGTTACAAAACATGAGTCAAGATTTTTTGAAACGTAATAAGGAGACAGTTGAGATCCTCGGGCAACTTGAGGGTGTTAAAACTGATTATAAAAAGTTGAAACTCGAACTTTTAGAAGTTAAAGCAAAACTTATTTCAATCAATAATTCACTTTTTGGCCAGCTGCCACCATTGGATGATCAGCAACAGAAAGTGGCCATGCGATATAAAGACGAATTGGCGAGGCTTGATTTTAATGTTTGTACTCTGGATAAAAAACTTTCTCAGTTAGACGTTCTTTTAGGCAAGATGCAAATTATGCATGAAAGAATTCAAGTTGAGCAAACAAGCTTTAACATGAATACGTCGCAGAAGGATCATGAGTTGCGCGAAGCTTTGGGTCAAATACAAAAAAAATTGGCCGCAGAAGAAGGCAAAATTGTGGATAACTTTAAGTCGCTTCATCATTTGATGAAAAAAGACCTAGATATGGTCAAGGAAACCCACGATATTGCATCAAAAAGTACTGAGCAGTTTTTATCGTAATGAAATCATTTAAAGCAACGGTAAGTCGTTTTTTTTCAGAACCTACTTCTCTTATTGAAGTCCTGAGAAAATTAACATCTGCCCCAGATGAACTTCTCTATGAAGCCACTGAAAAAGGTGCTGTCTGGATTCAAGAAAAGGGACGAGGGAAAACCCTGCGTCTTCGTTCTCCAGAAAAAAAAATTAATCCTTTAGATGTTATATACATATACATAGATGCAAAGGTTTTAAAATTTTCAGAACCTCATGGGGTCAAGCTGATCTCAGAAAATAAACATTATGGTATTTGGATTAAACCTGCTGGAGTTGTGCCTCAAGGTACACAAACAGGGGATCATGCTTCACTACTTCGTTATGTGGAAAAACAAAAGAACAAAGAAGTTTTCCTCATCCATAGGCTCGATAGAGAAACTGAAGGAGTGATGGTGGTGGGATATAGTTCTGAGGCAGCCGCCAAACTCAGTAAACTTTTTCAAGACAATAAAGTTAAAAAAATTTACGAGGCCATTGTTCTAGGAGAATTAGAGAAGGGTCTTAAAAGGACCATCGATCTTACATTAGATGATAAAGAGGCGATTACTCATTTCGAAGTCTTAGGTAATCAAAACGGTAAGAGTTTACTTCGAATTGAACTCAAAACTGGCCGTCTTCACCAGATTAGACGCCATCTTGATGGCATTGGTTATCCCATCATCGGTGATCCCAAGTATGGGAAAAATAATAAAAATCGAGCTGGCCTCAAACTTCTTGCTTTTGCCCTATCTTTTGAAGACCCTTGGACTAAAAAAACCGAGACTTGGCAGCTTGAGGAACACCTCAGCCTATAATTTAATCATACTTGTAATCTTTACGCTCCATCATAGTTTAACAAGAGTTAAGGCCTGTAAAACATTATAATCTCATTACGGATTACAGGAGAAAACCATGTTTAGTCATCGTCGTTGGGTTATTTTGGCAGCCTTTTACTCGTTCTCTGCGTGTGCCAATGATGGTCAGGTCTCTTCAATTTCCGAAAAAATTACGTACAATATTTCTGATGTTAAGGCCGCTTTACAAAAAGAAGTAGTGGGTAATTCACTAAAAGTTCGTGCCGGCCTTGAGGCCAAATCTACAGCTCAAAAGATTCGTCTTCAAATTTCAAATGTCTATCAAGTGGCCATAAAAGAAGGTAAATCATCTGAAGAAGCGGCTGCCGAAATTAAAGAAATTATTGAACAAGATATAGCCTCGGGTGTTGATCCAAGAATCCAGACAGAAATAAGAACTCTTGCACTCGATGCTCTTGAAGAAATTCAGTTTGGTAAGATTGATCTTAAAATGGAATTCAAAAATCTAAAAAAGGCTCAAGAAAAAAGCTCAAAAGACATAACTACCAATCAAAGTGATGATCCTGGATCTCTGATAAGTTCTGAAGCAGTTTCATATACTAATAAAGAAGAACTTTTGGCTTCTCTTACTTCTAGCGGTGATAGTACACGTTGGACTCAGGCCGGTAACATGTCGATGAATGGTGCTAAAATTGTGAAAAATGAAGCAAGAATTTCAATGCAAATTAAGGCCGATGTTATGGGTGTCACTATTGAGGCCGGCCCCTATATAAAATTTACGCGTGAATATGGTGTTCGAGCTGTATTTATGAGTGAAGGGATGAAACCCTCGGTTCTTCCTGATGGAAATTTAGATTTTTATAAAAGAGATCGTTCAGGAAATATCATTTTAATTAACGGAGTGAAGGCTAGACGCCACATTGCTTTTATTTGTGATGCGGATCTAACTTTTGAAGCTGAGTTAGGCGCTGGTGGCGCCTTACGTTTTGCGGGTGCAGGAGTCGAGGGCGCAGTGATTCAAAAAGAAATAAATACTGTAAACATTGCCTCAAGACGTATTCAGATCCCACAGTATATTGGTGGCAAATCAGTAACGACTCAGACCATTTATGAGCTTTGCCATAATGATTATTTAAGTGCAAAAGTGAGTGATAAACTTACAGTGAAAGATTCACTTAATATGATGATGAACAACTTTATCGCAAACTTGCGTTATTCAAATTCTAAGATGAAATGTGCCATTGATAGCCATTGTCAAGGGTGGCTAAACGCTGAAGTTAAGCCTGTTTCAGGCGAGAATAGTTATGGCCGATGTGTACCAGAAGCTGTGTCTTCTCCTGATCGTGAAGGCTTCAAAATGTGTGTGGCCCGTGGTCTAAAATATCAAAGTTGTACTGTTTTTGATGCCCAAGGAAAACGAACTTCTAAAGGTTGGTTTGAGTATACTTGTGATGAGGGCCTTAAGTGCGTGACTGTTCAAAAGCCAGGTTTCATGAAATATGCCATTGGCCAATGTATGCCTGTGGATGCCAAAACTTATAAAGACCCACGTCACAGACCGATTTCAGTTAAAGTCGTAGATTAGTCTGTATAAAATTTGAACAATACTGAAAAAAAAACCCGTAAATACTACACAATTCCTATGAACTATTTCATAAGAGTTTAGAATGGACTCAATAAGCAACAGCTATGAGGAGCCTACATGTTCGTAACCCACATTCAGAGAAACTTGTTTCGAGTTTTTTCTTTTCTGATTACGGCCCAAATGCTTATCACTCCAAGTATCGCTCAAGCAGTTGTGAATCGTGGAGAAGTGGCCCCTTTCACCGTTCAAGTAGCCTATGGTATTCCTGATAAGGGTTATATTGATTCATTTCATAATGCATTTCTAGCTAAGAATGCTGACACTCAGACTCAAATGGAGTTCTCTCTCTATGCTTTAAGGAATGTACACGTCGCTAAACTTTTAAAAACAAGAAAAGCACTGAAAGAACTCATTGGTTCAAATGACCAACTCTTGGCCCTGAGTCTTAGACATGAGTCAATGAGGGTAACTTATGATGTGCCTGAATCTGTAAAAAAACTTTATCTAGGGGAGAACGAGATTTTAGATGTGGCCTCTGATGTGTCTTTCTTACAAGGAAAAAGCCTCGCTACTGAACATTCAGTTGATTTGGCATTTGATCCTGAAGTCAGGCATAAACTAGTGACCGGACTATTATCTCTTTCGGTCAACATCGTTCGTTATGATAACCTTTTAAAATATGTTAAAGAGGACATGTGGCCTGAAGCTTTTCCAAATGATGTTGCAAGAAAAATGTTGAGAAAAGAGTATTCAGAAAACTATAAAATTAAAGATATAGAGATTCAGCTTCAAGGGATGAGGGATTTTCTTGTTCATCGTTATCATCTATTGACCCAAGAAGAAGATAAAGTTCCTCTTTATAGACAAATCTATAAAATTCTTGAAAAAGAAGAGTATGGATTTCCTTTATCGACCTTAAAACAGACCCAGGCCAAGGGCAGTAAAGTTTTTAAAGATCGTGACGTATTTGAACTTCCTTCTGAGTTTGAAGACAAGGCTTTTATACAGATGGATTCAGTCCTAGGATCTTCGAAAAAAGAAAAACTCATTAGAGAAGTGAATACTTTAGTTGAGAAAGGGTTACTTGCGGCCTTGAACAGTAATACGGAGGCACTTGAGGCCCTCACTAAAGCAGTTGAGTTTAAGGATAATGAGAATTTATTTTTGTTTTTGGCATTAAATGAAGCTGGATGGTCTGAGACAAAAATGTCTTATTCTTATCTAAAAGATTACATTAACTTTAACGATGGTTTTGTTGAAAGTTTTCGTCAGAATGATCTACGAAATTTAAAAAAGGAAACCATTGCCAGAGTATCGATACAAACAGGGATTGCGGCAGCTGTTATCGTTACGATTCTTACAGCAGGAAGCACGATCATGGCAGGAAGTGCTGTGGCCGGTACTGCTACTGCTGCAACGTCAGTTAAAGCTATTGGCACGGGTGTAGGGCTGGTTTCAGGAATGGCCTTTTTAGGGAAGTCGGTTTATTCCTATGCTGAAGCACTACGATACTCTCACTATGCCACAAACCTTTATAATGGCTCAGCTGATATCTCTAGTTTAGAAGAAGTAAAATATTATAAAAAAATTGAGAGCGCAGAATTCTCGGCCTTGATTTTTTCTTTGATAGCAGTGGGGGCGCCAACAATAGCATTAAATTTAATTTCAAAAGGTCAGAAGATCATAGTTGAAGGTGGACGCCGAATGGTTATGCTTCATCCTGAAACATTTGGAAAGATGGAGGTCATGTTAAATTCTAATAAGGCCCGCTTCATACAGTTAGGAGCTTTTGGTAAATTGCTGATGCAAAATTCTGTGAATACTTTAGTTAAGGCAACAGGAAATACAGAAAGACTCATTCATCTAGAACAGATGATCCAGCACGGAGCTAAAATCGCTGGAGTAAGTGTGGCGCGTGCTAAGGATATTTTGGCCCAAACTCCACAAGCAAAAAGTATGATGGAATGGTACGCGAAAAAAATTGAAGTAAATCCACTTTTTTTAAGCCAACTTGGTCGAGAAATCGGAGTTGATCTTAGCATAATGCTTGTTTCAGAGTTTTTTGTGAGAGGAAAGGATCAGTTCATCGCTGATTTGCCGTTTATCATCATGAATGGTTTTGTTTGGACTTTCCTTACAGGAGTTATCGTTGCAAAGAGTACTGCCAGTACTCAACAACCTAAGATGATGTTTGATATTCTTTTAGATAAAAGTACCGGCGTTTTGGCCAAAGGAATTAGTCTTAAGGATCGTGCCAAAGCTATCGGTGGAGGCATGCAAGTTTTTGCTTCTGCTGGTAAAGATTTAGCAGTGGCAGGATCAGTCATTACTTTTGGAGTTCATGGTTTTGGTGAAACATTGATGCATTTAAAAGATCCGAGTAAAGAAGAAGCGAGCGAAAGATTAAAAAGAGTTGTTTCAACGGCGATATTTTTTGGAGCTTATCTAGGTCTCTCAAGTAACCTTCGAAGTCAGGCAATCAATAGTTGGATGGAACCAAAAGTTGTTAATAATATAGGTCGCAAGGCCTTGGCCAAACAAGGTTTTATAAATCCTGATGCCAAACAAATTACCGATGCAGCGAAGGCTTCTAAAGAATATTATTCAGTTATGGGGGCAACGAGTTTTGCCAATAATATGTTTGGAAACATTAAGTTTTCCTATTTGCTTAAAGAATTAGGCCTTCAAACAACCACAGGCGAAGACACATACGAAAAAGACATGGAAAACATCTTTTTCAGGATTGATCAGAATAATAATCAAGGCCACTACCTTTTTGACTTCTTATAAAACCTTTCGGGGAGGGCCAACTCCCTGAAAACTCTTAAAATTTATATTTTTTACACTTTGCAGTATTATTCTCTGCCTAAATTTCAAATTAGCATTACATTGCCCTACACTTTAGGAGCAATTTTTGCAGATTAAACAATTAGTTTCGCCATTGTTAAGTCTAACTCTCACACTTCAGATGATACTGTCTCCTGTGCTTGCGTCCGTTTCTTCTGAGATATGTGAGGCTGATGATAGTCTTTTTCACAAAGAAGAAATAAGTCCATTTGATGTTCAAGTGAAGTTCGGACTTCCAAATGATGGATATCTAGATAACGTTCACAAATCTTCCCAAATAAAAAATGCTGATGACCAAACCCACATGGTTTATTCCTTTTATGCTTTAAGAAACATGACAGTCATGAAGCTTCTTAAAACTCGCAAGGCCCTTAAAGAGATTCTGGGTTCTGAAGAGCATTTGAGACATTTGACTCAGATCCATGAAGTTGATGTGGCCAACTATTCTGTTCCATCTTCTGTTAAAAAACTTTACCAGTCAAAAAATGAAATATTGGAAATTAGTGAAGATATCAATTGGATTGAAGATGAAAAAAATACGAGTGAAGGATCAAAAAACCTTAAGGTCTTAGATCAAACAATACTTGGACTTATTGCACTTTCTGCGCAAATTGTTAGATACGATAATCTTCTTAAATATGTCAGAAAAGACATGTGGAATTCTGCATTTCCAAATGAGGTGTCTAGAAAATATCTTCGTGAGAAATATTACAAAAGATACAATATAAAAGATCTTGAGATTTTTCTTCAAGGTCAAAGAGATGCTCTTCTTAATAAGTATCATTTTTTGGCCTATGAAGAGAAAAAGATTCCTCTCTACAAAAAGATCTATAAAGTTCTTGAAACTCAATTTCATTTCCCCAAAGCAGATATGGTTCAAGTGGTGGAAGGAAATATTTTTTCTAAAAATCCAAGCATTGTTTTACCGACTAGTTTTGAAGATGATCTTAATCTAAGCGTTGAAAATGCCTTCATGCTTGAAACTAATAAAGCAGATCTCATTGAGGAAGTTTCACCAGTAGTTGAACAAGTCTTACTACTTTCTTTAAAAGACAACTATGAAGCTCTTGATAAAGTCTCAAAACCAACTCACTACAAAGACGATAAAGATATTTTTCTTTATCTGTCGATGAATGAGAGTTTGTGGCAAGAAACAAAACAGTATTATGCTCATTTGAATAATAGATATATTAACTTTGATACAGGTCTTGTTGAGAGCTTCCGTCTAAATGACAATCTTACTTTAAGAAATGAGACGATCAAAAGAGTTGGTGCTCAAACGGGTATTGCGCTGGCCTTAGCTGCTGCGGTTTTCACTGGAGGCAGTTCTATTATGGCCGGAGGTGCAGCGGCTGCAAGTACCGCTGCGGCCGGAACGACAGTGGGAGCAATGTATTCAGCAGGATCTGTCTTGGCCACAGCTTCTGCCGCTCTTATGCTTTCTCAGTCTACGTACTCATACTTAGACGCAAAAAAATATCATGAACTATCAAGTCATCTGTTTTTAGGCTCACGAGATCTTTCAACTTTAGAACAAGCTAAATATTATGCTAAAATTGAAAAATCTGAATTTAAGAATATCGTCCTTTCTTTAATTCTCATTGGAGCACCTGCTGCGACTTTAAAAGCTCTTTCAATGGGAAGGGGAGTCGTTGTAGAGGGAATAAAACAATTCATTCCTGTGACAAGTAAAGAGTATCAGACGATCAAAACTCTCATCGAGGGATCGAAGTCGCGACTGACTCAGTTTGGATTACTAGGCACACATCTTCTAAAAAATAATTTAGATACGCTGATAAAAATTACAGGAAACTCCGAGCGGTTAGTTAAACTCGAGGCAATCATATCAAAAAGTGCTGGATTTTTGGGCATGAATGCCACTAGTGCCAAAGACCTTCTTATGAAGAGTGGGCAGATGCAGAAAATCCTCGCATGGTATGAAGGTAAGGGCCCATTTTATTTAAGACAGATGGTTCGAGGAATTGGTATGGAGGCCACCATGCATGTGGCATCGGAAATCGCTGTAAAAGGCAGTGGTGTTGAAGAAGATGTTGATACAGTGATCGTAAATACCATTATTGGAATTTTAGTGGTGGGAACATTGATCACAATCACCACGGCCTCAAAAGCAGAACCTAAAGTCATGTTTGATGTCCTCTTGGATAAACGTGGTGGACCGTTTGCCAGAGGGATTAGTATTCAAAATAGAATGGAATCCACAAAAGAAGCGTTTCATCTTTTTTATAAACCAGGATTGGAGCTCACTGCCATTTCAAGTGGTATTTCTTTTGGTATCAGTGGGCTTAATGAAATTCGTAGGCACTACAGAAGCCCTGAAGAAGAAGAAGCGACCGAAAGACTTAAACGAGTGTTTTTGACTTCCCTTTATTATGGTGTTTTTGTGGGAGTTATCTCTAATACCAACAGTCAGTTCGTCAACGGATGGGTTGAGCCAAGGGTTGCTGCAAAGCTTGGAAGAGATGTGTTGGCCAAACAGGGTGTTCTTAATGTTCCATTTGAACAACAGATTGCCGCGGCAAAATTGTCTCCTTCGTATAATATGTCAATGATTGGTCTGAGTGCTGGTGAGACTTTTATTGAAAATTTAGCATTTACGGCGGGAATTGATTCTTTAGGTATTCAAAAACATGAAGTTACCTCTGATTATCGAGAAGATTTAGAAGATGTCTATTTCAGAGTAAATGTTAAAAAAGACCATGCCCAATATCTTTTTGATTTTTTATAACGGCCCGTTCCTCTTATTTAGGAACGTTGGTAAATCCCTAGCTTTTTTAATGTTTTTTCTATTTCTGTTTCAAGTTCTGTAAGGCCTTGATCATTCTCAATGATCATGTCAGCTTTTTTTCTTTTTTCTTCAATATCCATTTGGTGGGACAATATTGTGTTGGCCATATCTTCTGTAATCCCATCTCGTGACATGAGTCGGGTTATTTGCGTTTCTTTTCTGCAGTATACTAAAACCGTTAAATCAAAAAGGTGTTCCATATTCTTTTCAAATAGAAGAGGTACATCGTAAACCACGAAAGCTTGTGGGCCTAAACTTTTAAGCTTCTGATTAAAAATATCGGGCAAATGAGCATAAATATAAGTTTCGATGCTTGATTTAACATTAGGATTTTTAAAAAACTTTTCCCTTAGGAGTGGGAATTGGATTTTATGATCAGAGATCACATCAGGATATTTTTCTTTTATCATTTTGATACTGGCCGGAAGAGCGTAGACTTCTTTTACAAGTTTATCTGCATCAATAAGAGCAATGCCTTTTTTTTTAAAAAGTGATGATACTGTTGATTTTCCAGTTGCAATACCACCCGTAAGACCAATCAAAGGAATAGGCGTATTATAGAGACGTGAATCGGGGGTAAGTTTTATGTACTCGTTTTTAAGGTTCATACTTTTTAACCTTTCCCCAATAATTTTCCAGTTCACTCTGAGAAGTTTCTGTTAATGTTTTACCATCTTTTTTCACTAGATCTTCTACTTTCTGAAAACGATTGATGAATTTTTTATTCGCATCCCGAAGGCATTCCTCCGGATTTAAATCTAAATGACGGGCCAATTGTGCCACGCTGAAAAGAAGATCACCAATCTCTTCTTTCACTCTTGTTTTATTGAAATGACCAGTTGGAGGTAGTTCTTCTTTTACTTCTTGCCACTCTTCCTCAACTTTGGAGATCACTTCTAGATGGTTATTCCAATCAAAGTTAACAGTAGTGGATTTTATTCCAATTTTGTAGGCAGACTCTAAGGCGGGTGCTTGTAGAGATTTTTCATCGATGGAATATTTTTTCACCATACCCTTTTCTTGTTCTTTGATTTTGCCCCAGTTTTCTACGACCTGTTCCGGAGTAAGGCTTTTACCGTCTGGATTAAAAACATGAGGGTGTCTACGAATCAACTTATCTGTTAATACTTTTGCGCAAGATTCAAGATTAAAGGATTTCGTTTCTTCGCCTATAGTTCCATGAAGCAAGACTTGGAAAAGTACATCACCTAGTTCTTCTTCCATGAGTTTCTTATCGCTTTTTTCACATGCTTCAATAAATTCATAACTCTCTTCAATAAGATACTTGAGAAGTGTTTGGTGGGTTTGTTTAAGGTCCCAGGGGCATCCATTTTGCGGATGTCTAAGCTTTTTAACAATTTCAATACATCTTTCAAGTTCTGGATACAACATGGGGCCCCTTCATGATTGCCGAAAATTTGTTAACAGGATATCATGGCCAACATGAAGAAACATCTTTTCCTAGAAGTAGAATGGCTCAGTACGATTAAACTTACGGCCACTGAGCAGCGTGAATTAAAAGTATGGCTGAATCTGGCCTCTGAAGTTTTAGAGGACCTCATTCATAAAAATAAGCTGATCAAGTCTACACCGAAGAAGGTCATCGTTTCTCTTCTCGTTTGTGGTGATGGGCGCATTAAAAAGCTTAACCGAGATTTTAGGCAAAAAGATAAAATCACAGATGTGCTCTCTTTTCCAACGTATGAAAATCTTCGAAGCT
Source organism: Bacteriovorax stolpii (assembly GCA_945885655.1). Taxonomy (GTDB): domain Bacteria; phylum Bdellovibrionota; class Bacteriovoracia; order Bacteriovoracales; family Bacteriovoracaceae; genus Peredibacter. The sequence goes on from CAMCZE010000044.1 coordinate 11,283, forward strand.
CCAAAATAAATGACGATGAACTTTTTTTAGGTGATCTTGCGATTTGTTACCAACAGACTAAACGTCAGGCCAAAGATTTTTCCATTGGATTTTGGGATGAATTCATACATCTTTTTTTTCATGGACTCATTCATTTGATGGGTTATGACCATGAGATCTCGATTAAAGAAGAAAAAATGATGGAGTCTTGGGAAAAAAAAGCTTTAACGTTAATGTCGAAAAAAAATGGGGCCCGAAGACCCCATTCATAATGTTATCTTATATTAGCGGCATTCTTTAATGAATTAGGTAGATTGATTCTCCCCCCCGAACTCATCTTTTCTTTAAAGCTAGAAACTTGAGTGACAGAATCAATAAGAACTTTTTTAAGTTGGATGGCCGAAAGATCCGGGTAATACCCAAGAACCATGGCTGCCACGCCTGACGTGTTTGGTGAGGCCATTGATGTACCTGAAGCTGAAGAGTACTGATTGTTGTTAATAGTTGAAAGGATGTTCGATCCAGGGGCCGCAACATCAACGCTCACTTTTCCAACGTTTGAGAATGAAGAGAGACTTCCATTGTTGGCCGTTGAGGCCACCACTAAAAGATTCGCACTATCAAAAGCAGCTGGATATTTAGGTTCTCTATCGTTATTGTGCCAAGAGAATGGTCCCATGGAATCATTTCCGGCAGATGCGATCACAAGAACATCATGTTTGCTTCCGATTTCATCGATCACGTCTCTGACGACCATACCACTTTCAGATTTACCAAAAGAGCAGTTAATAACTCGAGCACCATTTTGAGCTGCATATCTGTAAGCTTCAATGATGTCTGAATCAAGTTCATCAGCATCATCAGGAACAGTTCTTATGGCCATGATTTTTACATTGTTGGCAACTCCTGTGATTCCAATAGCATTGTTTTGAGTAGCTGCGATAGTTCCTGATACGTGAGTACCATGCCAATGGGAAGCCATTGTGTTCATTGTTGCACGTCCCTGAGTATCCCTAACCAGAACGTTAATTCCGTGGATGTCGTCCACATAGCCGTTTTTATCGTTGTCGACACCATCTCCAGGAATTTCTCCATCATTAGTCCACATAATGTCTTTTAGATCTTCGTGATTATGATCAACACCTGTATCAACTACTGCAACAATAATTTCCTCTGCCGTATGGTGTGGAAGAGTTTCATAAGCTGCCAAAACATTCATGCCATTTTTTTCAGAAAAGGCCCAAAGTTCAGAAGCCCTTGGATCATTAAAATTTGTGAGATCCATACTAAAGTTTTTAAAAGTGGGTGAGAAAATATCAAGAGGTTCAAGTTTTGGCATAATTTGTCTGCCTGCGTAATGATCTTTTTCAACATACTCAACCGTAGGGCTGTCAGAGAGGGCCGCCTCTAGAGTTTTAAGATCAGAAGTCTTGACTAAATAGATATTGTTTGCAATCTTCTTTTGATGTTTAATTAAAGGGGATTTAATAAGTGAATGTCCGGTCTTCATTTTGATAAAAAGATGATCCGGGTGGTATCGACCAGAAGCAGCACTTGCCGATCCTAATAAAGCCGAAAAACTTATGAAAATTCCGATACTTAGTAACTTCATACACCTTCCTTTGGCGAGTTTGGTCAATTATCGTATAAGTCTTTATAAGAGCTAGGCAACTAACAGCTTCTGACACTAGGACCACTGATATGTGAAAGATTTTCCCCCCAGGTTTAAGGAACTGATTGCCTTGATACACTGGGTCAAGCAACCTGAAGATTTTTCTCAGAGAATAGTAATATGCTCAATAAGTGTAAGCGTTTATTTTTAATTAGCTTTTGCGTCGCGCTGCCCGCGATGGGGGCTGCGTTAGATTTTGGAACGTTTAACGGACAAGTTGGTGGACTTAGTAATCAGTTAAGCGAAAATGTAGGAAATGTTCCTGGTAACCTTTATAACGTTGATGCGAACTTAGATTTTAGAAAACAATTTTCAACAGTGAATTTTACTGATTTAGAGGCGCGATTTAATATAGCGGCTTTAGTCAATGATGAAAGCTTGTCGATGTTTTCTTTAAAAGAAGCGTACATTGGAAAACGTTTTACCAATAAAGATTATTTTCGAATTGGTCGCCAAGTTCTTGATTGGTCACCCATTGATTCGACTTGGGGATTTGGAAAACTTAATAACCGTGTGAATTTTGATTTTTTTAATCCTGATCAAGAAGGCCTCATAGGTTTGTTATATGAAAGGAAGTCGACTAATCATATGCGCTATCAAGTTTTTGGATCTGTTCTTTATGTTCCAGAATTAAATCCTGCCCTTGATGTTAATGATCGAAGAAAAACCATTAAATCACGACATCCATGGGCCGATGCTCCAGCGACTACTGCCGATGTTCAAGGCAGTCAGAAATCAATTGAATATACTGTGGAAATGCCTAAAAGCTCTGAAGTTGTAAGACGTGCCTCTTTCGGAGGAAATATCGGATGGGATTCAAAACATTGGGTCTTTGATAATTTTTTTATGCGTAAACCTGAAAACCAAATTTCACAAAAAGTAGGGGTGCAGTTTAACTCTATAACCGATAGAATTGAGGCGCAGGTTAAACCCCAGTTTTATTATCATGACGTACTTGGTTCATCTTTTCGTTATCGTAATGCAGATGTAGAACTTTATGTATCGGGAATCATGGTAAAACCCAATACTTTTCCAGACGTGAACAACGATGCTGTTCTTCAAACGGAAATCAAGTCGAAAAAATACCGTGAAGATTATCTTGGTGGAGGAATCTCACGGATAAACGATCTTTATGGCATGGGATTCAGTTATGTGGCACGTTTAAGTAATTATGACCGTGATAAAGAGACCTTATCTTTGGATCCACGTTGGAATCAAGCGATCAATATTTTTTTATCGAGACGTTTATTTCAAAGATTGAATCTTTCAACAGACCTTAAATACGATATGTTAACCACTGACCGACTTATCATGTTAAGGGCGTCGTTCGCAGCGACTAAAGAATTTATGATGAATTTGGGTGTCAATATGATTGGAACTCCTAATGATGGGAAATCCTTCTGGTCTCCATATACAAACAACGATGCTTTGTATGCGGGGCTTAGATATATTTTTTAGGATGAGTTGATATGAAAAAATGCTTAAGCACTCTAATCTTATTTACCTTGATGTCCCTTTCGGGCTGTAGTGATCTTTTTGAGAAAAAAGTGGTTAAGAGGACTTTAGAGTCCAGCCGTTTTGCGGCCAGCTGCCAATTAAATGTAGATGGATTTTCAAAAATTCTTCACGAAAGCATC
>CAMCZE010000045.1 GCA_945885655.1 Bacteriovorax stolpii
AGTAATGGCATCTTTGATCTGGCCCTAAAGTCCCTGATAGAAATAAGAGTCATTATCAGCGATATAAAAAAGACAACTAGAAAACCTTTATAGCCAATTTTGGGAATAATAATGGCCGAAGCAACGGCACCTACAGAAAAAGATATTAAAGTCATGATCCTCACGAAATTTACAATTCGACTTTCTTTCATACGTGGATGAGGATAATTTTTTTTAAAAGAACGTATAAGATTAAGGCCAATATCAGTAGAAAGTCCTGTTAAATGAGTCACTCTAATCTTACCAAAGGTTGCCCAAGTAACGAGGCTATTTTTAAGTCCACAGATAAAGCATAGACTAGAGAGAATAAAGAGTTCCAAAACGCTGTACTTGTTATCAATGTCAAAGGGAGTATTGTTGAATTCCATTCCTTCTCCGGCATAGATGACTAAACCGATCATTAAGGTGATTAATCCCTGAATGATAAAAAAAGGCGGACACTCCTTCCTCTTATAATTTTGATCCAAGATGAATGAAGTGATTACGCCTCCCAAGATGAAGAATAGGGGAATGACTAAGAGCTCGACTCCGAAAAAATAATCCTCGTGCCCTACAGCTATTCCCATTTGTGTTCCGAATCCTGTCACGTGCGAGACAAATTTTCCGGTGGCCAAAAAACCAGCAGAATTAATAAATCCCGCTTTGAACGCGGAGACAAGCCATATCAAAACATGGCGAGGTTTAAAGACATCTGCAACATTATCTAAATATATCAAAATTAACTCCTGCTCTTAGGCATCAAAAAATTCGACTTTTCCAGTCGAGATATCATAAAGACCACCTACAATCTTGATTATTCCCTCATGCTCTAAGGAGGCTAGGATCGTGGAACTTGTTCTAAGATCTTTCATTCCTTGAAGAACATTTTCTTTAGTTACATGTTCGCATAAGAGTTCTTCGCTGAGTTGAGGATTAAGTTGTTTGATTGTGGGAATGCAACGTTTAATCTTGTTAGTAATAAAGTGAAGGTGGCCAAAATCAACATCATTAACCGCCCCCTTAATCGCCCCACATCCTGAATGCCCAAGGACGAGTACCACTTTCGCTCCCACGATCTTACATGCAAACTCTGTACTTCCAAGTATGTCTTCGTTAATCACGTTACCCGCAATTCTGATGCTGAATATATCTCCAAGACCTTGGTCAAAAACAAGCTCGGCTGAGGTTCGAGAATCCATACAGCTAATAATGACTGCGAAGGGATGTTGAGACTCGGAGGTTTCGTTCATTTGTTGAAGGAGGTTACGGTTAATTTTTAAATTTCGAACGAACCGCTCGTTACCATGCCTTAATAAATCAATAGCTACTTCTGGGGTGATTTTGTTTTGCGATTCTTTATTTAACGTTTTCATATTTAATTCCTTTGATTCGTATTGGTTAATGCCACACTCGTTTAGCGATAGAATTCAGACTGCATGTACTTATCAGGACCAGTGTTGTGATGAGCTTCTTTCATTCGGTGAGAAGTACAGGACGAAACAATGGTGACGAGTACAAGAATGAAAAGACGGTAAAACATATTTAACTCCTCGTTAAAAGTTTTCAGTCTTGCTTTTTAACTTCCGTCCGGAGATAAACTCGTCTTGACGTTGCGGAAGACTCAAGAAATTTGAGCTAGCTACTCCCTGATGTTGATTCATTATCGACTAAAATCTTACTTTGATCCAATGCATATTATTGATGTTTTATATTGATTTAATCAATATGCAGCTTGTGACTAAAAATGGTTTCGGGTAAACTAAAACGATGAATCTCCATCATCTTAAATATTTTTTGACTATTGTAGAAGAAGGGTCTTTATCGGCCGCCTCGAAAAAGCTGCTTGTAGGTCAGCCAGCACTTAGTACTCAGCTTAAGAGTTTTGAGGCATGGTTAGGTGTTGATCTTTTTAAACGTGTAGGTAAGCGACTACACATTACTGCTTATGGTGAGTTTGTTTTAAAATACGCCCGTGAGATAAAAAATCTCGAAGAAGAACTTCTCGTCAACCTTCAGCATGCCGACGATATGGGTAAAAAAGAGTTGGTACTTGGGGCCCAAGAGTCTGTCCCTAAGACCATCATCGCAGACACCATAAGTAAGATAAAAAAAATTCGACCCATTCGTTTAAAAGTTTTTGAAGGCACTGGAGAAGAGCTATTTACATCCCTTACCCAGGGGCGAATCGATTTTTTTGTTGGAAATTTTAAACCTCTCAATCAGGGAAAGGAAATGTATTACCACCTGCTTGCAAAAGAGAAAGTTTCGGTATGGGCCTCTAAAAAGTTTCAATCTCTCAAAAAAGGATTTCCTCAAAGTATGGATGGAAAACCTTTTATCCTACCGGGATTACAAAATCCTATTCGACATGATTTTGAAAAAGTGATGATGCAGCAAGGTATTGGTTTTGAGGTGAGTATCGAGGCCCAGGATACGGCCCTTCAAAAAGAGCTAGCGGCCCGAGGTGAAGGCCTGCTTTTGATGGGTGAAGATAGTGTGCAGGGATGGGTGAGTTCTGGGAGCTTAATTAAAATCGGGGATCTACCAGAAATCCATGAACAATACTGGCTAGGTATTGTGAAACGAACGATTGATAACGACTATATAAAGTCCATTATGCAGTCATTTTAATTTAAAACTAATGACAAACTTTCCCTTGCATCATCACGCATGCTTGGGTGGCCTCATCTTGGGAAAAATCATTAAGAAAATGAATCACTGGCATAAGTGGATTATTTAGCACTAAACATTTAACAACCGTTTTTGAAACCTCGCATGGCGACTCTGACATTGTTCCTTCAGATTCTTCACACAGACCTTCCCAAGCCTCAGGATCACTGTATTCAGAATTAAAAAAATCAAAACACATACCATCTTTTCCAAGGCAACTGGCACTAGGAACTGTTTCGCAACCTACTTGAGCTTGAGCGATTGAAGCAAAAAGGACTGAGAAAATAAAAATCTTAAGTGCTTTCATATAATTCCTTCGGTAAGTACTCGACATGATTATTTCTTCCGACATAAGAAGTAAATTATGAAATATCTAAAATTTGTGTTGTTTGTATTCTTTGCCACCATGACTACCTTCGCATTCGCAGAGGCTCCTAGGAATAGTTTCGAAAAAATTGAGGCCTCGTTTAAACGTGGTGAGATGTCGGAATCTGACTCTATGGGCTTGAAAGTTCTAGCTTTTTTTCATGATACAAAACTGCCTCTATCCTATCTTGCCGATCCTGGAGCGGTCATATTGGAGACCCCGGATAGTGTTGTAAATCAAGCAGCCCCTTTTTTACCCTCGATGACCAGCTCAATAGCAATTAGTGTCTTTAATTATATGATTCCGCCTCCTTATCGATCTGTACAAAATCTTAAGGTTGGCGAACCAACATTTAAACTGATGGAAGAAGAGGTTCCAACACCAAACTTAATTCCACGTCTTGACTGGGATCATATTGATAATGTTTATAGCAATATTCGAGTTTGGTATGAAAAGGATGATACGGATCAATTTCTAATGGCGACTAAAATTAGAGATTTGCTTTCAAATAAGATTATTCCCGATATCAAAAAACTTACTGGGAGAACTCATCTTCCTGACGATATCGTTAATTCGAGTTTGGCGGTAACTCTTGGCATAAGCCGTACGATACCAAATGGTGGTGATGGGAAACTTGATATTTATCTTCATAATCTAGCAATTCTTGAAGGAGATACTTCTGCTGCCAAAGGATGGACGCAAAGATACAAGTTTGGAGCTGCTAATGGTTTTAATTGTCCTGCTCAACCAGCTTACATGGCGTTTAATTTTAATTGGGCGAAATCGGCCACAGAAGAAAAATTTGCAAGTACACTTGCTCATGAATATTTTCATATCGTCCAGCACAGTTATGATCGAAAGGGTGATTGTTTAGAGTATTACGACCTAGACGAAGGTGTGGCAACTTGGATAAAACACTATGTATTTCCTGATTACAATGATGAGCATGTTTGGTTTTCATTTTCTGAAAATGGAAGACAAAGTTTAATGAACGGTGCTTACGAGACATGGCCATTTTATTTTTTCATGACCAATTATAATGGCGATTCAATTATCGCTAAAATGTATGAGCTTCAGGCAAATGAACTTTCAATCGAAAGTATCAATAAGGCACTCCCCGGAGGATTCAAAGAGCAGTGGCCGATTTATGCTCTTTACGAGTGGAACCAGGATCCTTTGCAAGATAGTTTCAAAGACTGGGATAAGTATTATGTGAAACCTGGACGGGGCGCGGCCAATACTGGAGAGCATTTACCACCAATCGAAATTGAGAAAGTCACTTTGGATACCAATGGTCAGTTCAGTCGAGTGATGGATTTTGAACTCAAGCCTCTTACGAGAGATTTTTATGCTTTTGATTTGAGTGACAATGAAATCCGATCAATCAGTATTGATAATCCTGTCTTCTACAACGCTAAGAAGGTGACGGTTAAAGCACTTGTTAGGAAAAAAGGACAGAGTCAGTTTGAAGAACTGACTTGGACCGACAGTAAACGAGATGAGTATGAATACTGTTTGGATAACAAAGAAGAACAGATTGATATGGTTGTTTTAGTTGTCGCTAATTATTTACATAAAGTAGATGCTCCTACTTATAGAAATACTTCTGTATTTAAGGTCTCTAATCAAGGATGCCATAAGATTGGTGGAACGATTAAATCACATGTTTGGGTGAAAGAAGTCGCTAAAGTATATGATATGAAAGTCGAGGCCACTCAACTTGTTTTTAAGGCCGATCCAAGACTTCCTTCTGGTGGATTTAATGGGCACTTTCACTTGGAAAGCGGAGTTGTTAGTTACAGTTTTGAAGGGACTTCCGATGGTTGTGATGCGAAAGAATCAGGGAATGCCATTGTTAAAACAGGAATTGGCCCGATCGCTCTTGGAATTTATCCCTACAATGTTGCACCCCAAGCTTGGGGAACCTATTCAGTCTCTGTCCCTTTGCAGGAGTCATTCATAATTGCTCATTATGTTTGTCCCCCACCTAAAAAATCATTTGATGTAAGTATTCCTATTGTTCTTAATTCAGGATTTACAAATGGAAAAGAGCATCGTCACGATGGTTTTGATCATTGGAAAGACATGTGGGAGACTCCCATTTTAAGAGTCGAGTGGGATCTTTTTCCCATCAGAGAATGAATCGTTGCACGTTTTTGTAAATGAAAAACAACTGTATTTAGGCCAAAACCATAAGAATTAAGTGGCCCATTTCTTGCAAAACTGAAGGGGGGAGGATAAAGTTGAAATTGCTCGTGATGTGTCACAGGGCAAAACGGAGCTGTTTCAATATGATTAAAAAAACAAAGCCCAGTCGGGCCACAATTAAAAAACCACTTTCAAAAAAAACCACTTCCCCTCGATCTCCCTTAAGAGGAAAAGTAATTTCTTCTAATCTAAATTTTCCCATTATTGGTGTGGGTGCATCTGCAGGTGGATTAGAAGCCGTGATTCAATTTTTAAAACGTTTGCCACCTGATTCGGGTGTTGCGGTCGTCGTTATTCAACATCTTGATCCAAAACATGAAAGTTTTACCTCGGAAATTCTTGGAAGGGCCACCGCTATGATTGTGCTTGAAGCACAAGATGGAATGCGCTTGCAACAAGATCGGGTTTATGTCATCCCTCCAAACCATTTTTTAAGCCTTTCAAATGGAAAACTAAAGCTCTCTCCTCGTAAAAAAATACTTGGCCTACATTTGCCCATTAATTTTTTCTTTAGCTCGTTGGCCGAAGAAGTATATGAACATGCGATAGGAGTGATTCTTTCAGGCACAGCCTCTGATGGAACTCAGGGGTTACTCGCGATAAAAGCTCAGGGAGGGATCACCTTCGCTCAAGAGCCACACTCGGCGAAATACGCAGGCATGCCACAAAGTGCCATCTCAGCTGGCGCTGTCGATTTTGTTCTCACTCCACAAGGAATCGCTGATGAGATAAGTAGAATTTCGCACTCCACTTATCTGGTTGCGAATGTATCGGCTCCAGAGGAACAAAATAAAAATGAAGCATCTGAAACAACTCTTAATAAGATTTTTACAATTCTTCGAAATCGAGTTCAGGTTGACTTCACTCATTATAAACGTTCAACAATACTGAGACGACTAGCTCGTAGAATGCTTGTGATCAAGAGTAAAGATTTGGAGAGTTATGCAAGTTATCTCGGAAGCCATCCAGATGAATCTAAAGCGTTATTTGCTGATATTCTAATTCACGTTACCGATTTTTTTCGTGACGGTGACACGCTTGATTCTTTGAAAACGAGTGTTCTTAAAAAGTATTTTAAAAATCGTGATCCACGAAATGCCTTTCGGGTTTGGGTGGCCGGATGCTCAACTGGTGAAGAGGCCTATTCCATGGCCATTATGCTTCTGGAGTATTTGGATAAAATATCTCCGCAAACAACCTTACAAATTTTTGCATCAGATATTAGCGAAAATGCCATAGTGAAAGCACGAACCGGACTGTATGGCGAAATTATTCCAGGTATTTCAAAAAATCGTCTTGAAAAATATTTTGATAAAGTCTCTGGTGGTTACCGAGTTAAAAAAGCAGTTCGTGATATGTGTGTCTTTTCAAATCATGACCTTACTCGAGATCCACCTTTTGCGAAGGTAGATCTGATTTCCTGCCGAAACGTTTTAATTTATTTTGATGACGTACTTCAAAAACGAGTCTTTCCAATTTTTCATTACTCACTTAATCCAGGCGGAATACTCCTTCTCGGAAAAGCAGAAAACATCGGCGGGTTTACGAATCTCTTTATGGCGGTAGACAAGGTTCAGAAAGTTTTTTTAAAAAAAGACGTTAAAACTCCGATCAAATCTTATGCTCATTCGCTTCGAAATACGCTGATTAAAAATACTGAACCAAGTGTAACAAGCTTGAGAGAAGCGACTAAATATATTCTTAATCAGTCAGAGTTGCAAAAGGAGCTCGACCGAATTGCTCTCAAGGACTACTCCCCCCCAAGTATTGTGATCAATGATTTAATGGATATATTACAAGTGCGTGGCAGAACGACGCCCTACTTGGAACTTGCAAGTGGACAGGCAAGTTTAAATCTACTCAAAATGGCCCGACCTGAATTAATCACAGATCTGCGTAAGCTGATTAAAGCTGCACGCACCAAAGAAAGGCCTGTGAAGAAGGAAGGTCTTAGTGTTCTCGATATCAATGGGGTCATAACTTTTAATATTAAAGTGACTCCTCTTAAGCCTTCAGTGAAAACCAATGAACGGTGTTATGCTATTTTTTTTGAAGAAATGCCTCATCTGGCCAAGAGGCTAGCAACTTCGCGAAAATCAAAAAGTTCAAATCTAAAAGAACGCCATCTTTTAGAACTGCAACAATCTAAGGCCAATGAGGAACGTCTGCAAGATCTCAATGAAGAATATGAAACAGGCCAAGAAGAACTAACAGCGGCCAATGAAGAGCTTCAATCAGCAAACGAGGAATTACAAAGCACCAATGAAGAAATGGAGACCGCTCGGGAAGAATTGCAGTCATCAAATGAAGAGTTAACGACTGTCAATGATGAACTCCAGACAAGAAATGCTGAAATGATTCACCTGAATGCTGATTTGCTTAATCTTGTGGCCAGTACGGAAATTCCTATTGCAATGGTGGGTGCAGATGGGCGAATTCGACGATTCACTCCGCAAGCAGAAAAACAATTTAAAATTATTTCAGGCGATGTTGGTCGTAAATTGAGTGATCTTAAGCCTGACCTAGGTGGACTTAATCTTGAAGAAATAGTGAACGAAGTTATGAGAACTTCAATATCTAAGGAAATCGAGATTCGAGATAGTACTGGCCATTGGTACCAACTTAATGTGAAGCCTTACCGAAGTGTTGAGAAAAGAGTCGATGGGGCCGTGATGTCTCTAACAGATATCCATACTACGAAGACTGCTTTAGAGGTTGCTAAAGTTGCTGAAAAAAAACTTTTAGCTGCTCGCGCAGATGCAATCAGAATTATTGAGGCCAACCCTGTTCCTCTTATCGTGATCAGCTCAAACCGAAAAGTTGTACTTGCTAATAAAGCCTTTTATATGAAATTTAATCCTACAGCGACAGCGACAGCGACAGCGACAGCGACAGCGACAGCAGTAGAGGGTCATACATTCGCAGAGCTTGGAAATGGTCAATGGGATATTCCGGAACTTACTTCAGTCATTGAAAAAACGCTGAGTGAGGGAGTTGAATTTAATGATTTCGAAATCAAACATGAGTTTCCGCAGATTGGTCTTAGAGTAATGGTCTTGAATTCTAAACGTGTTCAGTTGCCAGGTTCTGGAATTGAAACGGTATTGCTCGCCATCGAAGATTACACCGAAAAAAGAAGAGTAGAGGAAGATTTAAAGGCCTCGGAAGAGAAGTATCGAAATCTTGTAGCAACTGCTTACGATGGAATTATGGTTGTTCGCAAAGACTCATCGATTGAGTTCGCAAATCGCCAAATGGAGGCCATGTTTGGATATGCTCCCGGAGAATTGTTGAATAAAAATTACGAAATCTTGATTACAGATCGTGATCGTCCGAAACATTCAGACTACCACGACAAATATATAGTTAAACCTCAGACCAGGGAAATGGGTGTAGGCCTGAATGTTTTTGGTAAACGCAAGGATGGATCAGAGTTTCCTGTTGATGTTTCTTTAAGCCCTTTTAAATTAAAATCGGAAATATTTGTAAACTGTGTCGTTCGAGATATTACAAACTCAAAAGAAATTGAAAAAGAACGCTCTCAGATCTTAGCTCGTGAACAAGAAGCTCGTGCCGTTGCGGAAAAAACAAACCAGGAAAAAGATGAATTTTTGGCCATGCTTTCCCACGAACTCCGCACCCCGCTGACATCAATTCTTACTTGGTCGCAGATGTTGCGCCAAGGACGACTGGATCCCGAAAAGAGCAAAAAAGCTTACGCGATTTTGGAGCAAAGTGCCTTGGCCCAAGGTCAGCTTATTGATGATCTTCTAGACGTTTCAAGAATTCAGGCAGGTAAACTTAATCTTAATATTCAAAAGATTGATCCGAAAAAAGTGATTGCAGCTGCCATTGAATCTACCCGCAGTTTAGCTGCAACCAAATCTATACAAATTGAAACCAAAGTGGATCCATCAGTCTTACATATTTTAGCTGATCCTATTCGTCTTCAACAAGTGTTGTGGAACCTCTTAACCAATTCGATCAAATTTTCAACAAATGATGGAAAAATCTGGATAACATTGGAGCGTAAGACAACACCTGTTGGCGAACAAATTTGCATCCAAGTTCGAGACAATGGGAAGGGAATAAAGCCGGAATTTATACCTGTAATTTTTGAAAGGTTCACTCAAGTTGATAGCTCTAGTACCCGCGCCTATGGTGGTCTGGGACTGGGTCTTGCGATTTTGAAAAAGTTAGTCGAAATGCATAAAGGGACAGTCGAAGTAGAAAGTCCGGGGGAAGGTAAAGGGGCCACATTTACTATTTGTTTGCCTGTTGAGACCCGTGAAAAAATTGTTCCCGGCGAAGCAGAAGCAGAAGCAGAAGCAGAAGCAGAAGCAGAAGCAGAAGCAGAAGCAGAGGTGAGTCTTCAGGGGTTGCGTATTCTAATAGTCGAGGATGAACAAAATGCGAGAGATGCTTTTTCTCTTATTTTGCGATCCTTCGGAGCAGAAGTACAAGCTGCTGATTCAGCAAGTGCTGCTCTTAAAATTTTTGAAGAATTTAGGCCCGATGTTTTAGTCAGCGATATCGCCATGCCAGGTGAGGATGGGTACAGCTTGATCGGAAAAATTAGAGCGCTAAAATCAGAGCAGAAAAATGTTCCTGCTCTGGCACTTACTGCCTACGCCGGACAAAGTGATATTAAACAGGCACTTTTGGCGGGATTTCAGTCTCATATGGCCAAACCTGTGGATGCAAATAAACTGGTGTTGGTCATTGCTAAATTGGCGGGAAAAATAAAATGAATAAAATATCTGTTGAGGTTTTGCTTCAAACTCCAGCAGAAGAACAATTCATTGAACTTGTCGAACGTAAGGGGCTCGGCCATCCTGATTCTATTTGTGATGCGATTGCAGATAGTGCTTCATTGGCACTTTGCCATGAATATAAAAAGAACTTTGGCAAAATTCTTCACCATAACCTTGATAAAATCATGCTCGTTGCAGGTGAGTCCCATGCTGAAATCGGTGGAGGAGCTGTCGCTCAACCGATGCGAATAATTTTTGGTGATCGCGCCACAGCGAATTATCTTAACAAACACATTGATGTTGAAAATATTGTCACTAATGCCGCTAAAGTCTGGCTTCGCAGACACTTACGTTTTGTTAACCCTGATCAACACGTAATTTTTCAAAATGAAATCAAGATGGGCTCTCCTGAGCTGACCGAACTTTTTGAGAGAGTAACAGTCGGTGCAAATGATACGTCTGCGGCGGTTGGTTTTGCTCCATTCTCTCAGACTGAGAAAATAGTTTTCACATTAGAAAATTATCTCAATTCTCAGACCTTTAAATTACTTTTCCCTGAAACCGGTGAGGATGTTAAAATTATGGGGTTAAGACGTGGACGAGACCTCCATCTAACCGTCGCTATAGCTTTCGTAAGTAGCCTTGTCTTGAGTCATGACTTTTACTTTAAACGAAAAAAAGAAATTGTTTCCCATCTGTTACAATTTCTTGAACCTTGGCAAAAACAATTTGAAAATATCAAATTGGAAATCAATACTCTTGATGATCCTGAACGTGGCGAAAATGGAATGTATCTTACGGTTCTTGGAATTTCGGCCGATGGTGCTGATAGTGGTCAAGTGGGGCGAGGTAACAGGGCCAATGGGTTGATCACACTTAATCGTCCTCAGAGCATTGAAGCACATTCAGGAAAAAATCCTTTTAATCATGTTGGTAAAATTTATTCTTATTTTGCTAACCATGTTGCAGAAAAAATTTATTCAGAGGTTAAAGGAGTCCGCGAAGTCTATGTCCATCTATGTAGTCAGATTGGGAAACCAATTGATCGGCCATTAATAGCGTCTGTAAAACTTCTTTTAATGTCAGAGATCGTTCTTGATGATGTAAAAGAACAAGTGGAGAAGATTTTCTCTGTTGAGCTTTCAAAAATACTTGAGTTTAGAGAGACCCTTTTATAATCCTTGGGCCTGGTCTGATTTACTACTTTCTCTTGACCCACTCTTAGGATCAAAGCCATTGTGCATAAAAAAAGTAGAGTTATTTAAGAGTCTGCTTTCGTGCAGGCCCTCATTTTCTTGTTTTGACAGACGTATCTGCTTGATTCTACATTATTTATTGACATAAAAGTACTTTTTGGCGTACGCTATAAAAATAGACCTTTGTCCGGAGAAAAAAAAATGGCCACTGAAGTAACAAGCTCAAAAGATTTCCGAGATAAGTTAAGTAATTTTTTTGATATCGCATTAAAGAAAACAGTCTCAATCTCTCGTGGGAAAGATCGTTTTGTTTTGATGAATGAGACCGAATATCTTGATTTACGAGACGAGGTTCTTTCACTGCAAAGAAACTTAATTGCACTTCTAGATTCTCCAGAGAAAAGAGAAACTATTGAAGAGCCAGAGAAGTTCTTTTCAGAGGTATTCGAGAAAAATCGTTCTAAACTTAATTCAAAAAAAGTTAAGCAGGCTTAAGGGCAATGATTTCAGTACAAACTACAGAACAATTTAATAACGACGTTTTGCATGCTCAGATTTTTGTTCGAGAATGGGCCTACACCAATGGCCTTAATCCTGATGAGTCAGAGGATAAGCTGCAAATTGAACTGGTCAGAGTCGTTAAGGAAATTCAAAAATTTCCATTAAGTTTCGCCTCATTGAAAGAGACTCCTTATATTAGACGTGCTCGATGTTTTTTTGATCTTTACGCAATTGAGTACATGGTTAGGCCCACTTTAGTTAAAACCATGCTCGAAGTTGAAGAATGCCTCTTAGGGGCACTCGTTCCATTAAAGAGTGGCAGAAGTCAGGATATTAATATGCCATCTGTCGAATTTGATATTGATAAAAATTAACTAATCGTCTTTACGCATCTCTGCTGTTGACTGTGGATACTGAGTAAATAACTCTTTAATCGACCTCATTTCGTTATTAAACACTGGTCTAGTCAACTTTTATTCTTAGCTCACAAACAGAAGTACATAGATATTGTATAAAGGTTATTTTTTTTAATTCCGATAAAGCATTGAGGAATTATGAATAAAATAAAAAAACTTTTGCCTTTCGTTCTAATTTTAACTTTATCCGGGTGTGCCACTTACCGCCAAGATATGCAGGTTGTGTATGAGCAACAAGCATACAAAATGCATGACCGAGGAGAATTTAAAGAATCAAATCTTTTTTTAAGTATTATAGAAAAAGAAAGATTTCTTTCAGACAAATTAATTATTTTAAAATCAAAAAACTTTTATGAGATTGGTGAGGTTGACTCTGCTTTTAAATTGCTTTCTTTTGCCATTGAACAGAAACCACATTCCATTCACCTTCTAGTTGCTCTTGCTCAACTTCAACTCAATGAAGGTGACTTATTATCATCTGAAGCATTAACAAAAAAAGTGATAAAAATCGAACATGGCCATCCTCAAGCGATTAAAGTACTAGGTTGGAGTTTAATCCGGCAGTTGAAATATAAAGAAGCTGAAGAGGTTTTAGGTCGTTTGATATCACAAAATGATCCAGAGGTCTTAAAACAACTAGGAGTTGTTTACTTCAAACTTGGTCAGTCAGAAAATGCAATTCAGGTTTATACAAAATTATTTAATACGAAGAAGTTTAAGAATGAAGCTGCTCATAATCTTGCATCTATTTATTTAGAACGAGGAGATGTGGCCAGATCAAACCCTTACGTGAATTACCTTGTTTCTTTAAATCCTAATAGCGTTGAAGTTAATAGAATGATGACTAAGAACTTAATAAATATTCCGCAAATAGATAAGTTAAGTATCCTTAGAATATTTAATTCAAAATTTGACGATGATTGGGGTCAAAATAAATATTATCAAACTCTTAGTGAAATGGGGCTCAAACAAGATTCTTTGGACTATTTAGCATCTCTGTGGGTTCAGAAGAAAAGGAAAATGTGGGTTACTTTAAGTTATGCAAATGAATTAAAAAAAGAAGGCAACATAAATGCTGCCAAAGATATTCTCTCAATTCATCTTGCTGACACACATGATTCAAAAAGTTCCGATGCCCAAATTCTTAGCGAACAGCTTGCATTAATTTCAAATCAACACGTGATAGCCGATGATCAGCCGGAAAGAGTTATAGCCTCTGTGGCGGAAACAAAAGAGATTATTGTTCAAGAAAAAGACCAGTTTTATACAGTTAAGAAGGGAGATACTCTTCAGTCGATTTCTCAGACATTATTTGGCACGACACTCCTATGGAGAAAAATTTTAACTATCAATAAAGATATTTTAAAAGGCCGACAAGAGCTACAAATTGGTTTAGAGCTCTTACTGCCTAAAAAAGAGTGAACATGAATCATAAATACTTATTAGGACTTACACTTTTTCTTTTTGTCTCCTGTAATAAAGGAGAGACCCAGGGAATTGCTGACCCTTCTCTGAGCAACTCATCAACAACATCTACTTCAACATCTTGTAGCAGTGCTGTTATAGATGCGGGTGCAAAAGGAGCTGGCTCAGCTGTTCAGTCTCGTGGATTTGTTTCAGACGTCAAAGAAAATCCTTATAACTCAACTCCCGCTACTGCCTATGCTGATTATCATTCTTTATCCATTAAATTTTCTTATTGGAACGGTCTTCGTTGGATTCATGAAACTGTTGCCGGAGCTCCCGCAACCGTAACCTCTGTAAGTATGGTTTTCCTTTCTACGGGAATTCCTGTTGTTGTTTGGACTGCAGGAACAGATGTTTTAATTGCTACGCGTACGACTTCCACAGCAACAGCCTCTTCTTCTTGGAATGCTCGTATTCTTGGCACGGCCTTTACGGCAACAAGAGCAGCGACGATCGCCGCTACTCCTACAAATCTAGTTGGCGGAGCCTTTCTAACAGGTACACTACTCACTGAGCGCAGTCGATTTATTTTATGTTCTAGTTCTTGCTCAAATATTAATAATTATAGTATCAGCGCAGCGACCTTGGATGCAAATGACGTTGTGGCCACGCAGTCTCAGTTGGGTTTTGGATGGTGTGGAGCAGATACCAATGCTGATTCTGTCGTGGATGCTTATTATCCCGCTGTTACAGTTGCTCGTACGGCCTCTCTTCGTTATATCACCTGCCCCAATGCCACTTTATCTAACTGTGGAAACGCAGCAAATTGGACCATAAACGTACAAGTGGCAGGGACGGGGCCTGTGGCCCATTCACTTCATCTTGATCCAACCATTGCCAATGATAGTGCAAAAGTTTTTGCAAACAGTTCGGCCGTCGGTAAAATTTATTCAGCTGGGGCAAGTTTTGCTGCTCCTGTACGTTGTCATTCACCAGCGGGATCTTATGCCGC
>CAMCZE010000046.1 GCA_945885655.1 Bacteriovorax stolpii
CAAAAGCTTTACAATAGCACAAAATAACTTTTAAGAAGGACTTTATCTATGGGTTTCGGACGTAAGAGCAAAGCTGTTAAAATGCTTCGCCGCAAGAGTCAAGCTAAGAAAAAAGCAAAAATCAAAGCTGCTAAAAAAACGACTAAAGCTCCAGCAGCACCTGTCAAAAAGAAGTAATTAGAACTTCAAAGTTAGCATGAAAGGTCCGAGGGATATTCTTTCGGACCGATCATCGATCTCTTCACAGTCAATTTATCTCTCTAAAAGTCCCTTCATCATTCTACGATTTGTTATTCACTTTCCCTGAGATGATCTTAGCAAAACAGTTTTTGCACATCTGCCACATTCCCGCTTATCATTACAGACAGATCAGTTATTCAGGAGGAAGAAAGTGAAAAACCATTACAAGTTATTGTTAGCACTCATCGCAGGGATAGGGTTGGGCGCAGTTGCTCATCCATATCAAGACACGAATTGGCTGCAGCAAGTCAATAATAATCTCATGGTTCCGACTGGCCAAATCTTTCTCAGACTTCTGTTCATGATCGTTGTTCCCATGGTTTTTTCGGCACTGGTTCTTGGTGTATTTGATCTTGCTCGTCATCAAGGAGTAGGAAAGATTGCTTCGAAAACTCTCATGTACACAATTATTGCTTCCACATTTTCAGTTTTGATTGGTATTGGTCTTGTGAACTTTTTCCGCCCTGGGGACGGATTTAAAGTTGATACGTCCATCTATGAAACTTCTAAGGCAAATGTTGATACGATTTCGGCCAATGCAAAGAACTCTAAAACCTTTGCTCAAGCAGTGGTAGAGATCATTCCTAAAAATCCTCTAGAAGCCGCTGTTCGTGCCTTAGAAGGCGAAATGCTCTCCCTTATGTTCTGTGCCCTCTTTTTTGGTTTTGCATTTTATCTTTATCAAAAAAGTGCTGGTGGTAAAGAGCTTAAGATCATGGATATCTTTGATGAGATCTTTAACGCCTCATTAAAGATTGTTGAAGTGGCCATGAAGATCGCCCCCTATGCCGTTTTTTGTATCGTCTTTAACACCGCTTTTAAGTTTGGTCTTTCGATCTTTGAATCACTTTTTTATTTCTCGGCCGTTGTAGTCGGTGGTTTATTGATCCAGCAGTTTGTTGTCTATGCCCTTCTTCTTAAATTTGTGGCCAAACGTTCTCCTTGGAAATTTTTCTCCGATTCAAAAGATGTCATGTTGTATGCATTCTCGACTTCTTCATCGAATGCTTGTTTACCCAAGTCTATTGAAGTAGCAGAAAATAAATTAGGTCTTACTCCAAGTATTTCTCGTTTTGTTCTTACTGTCGGGGCCACGGCCAATCAAAACGGCACGGCCCTATTTGAAGGTGTGACGGTGCTCTTCTTGGCCCAGGTTTTTGGTGTGGCCTTAGACATGGGTCAACAGGTTCAGGTAGTCGTGATGTGTATCATTGCAGGAATTGGTACTGCGGGAGTTCCTGGTGGATCACTTCCACTCATTATGATCATCATGAATGGTGTGGGAATTCCTGCAGAAGGCATTGCTCTGATTTTAGGTGTGGATAGATTTTTAGATATGTGCCGTACGACTCTCAATGTAAGTGGAGATTTAGTCATTGCTGCCTTAGTGGATGATAAAAAGGCTGCAAAATAAACGGACTCCGAAATTTCCCTAGGAAATGTGTCCTTAGTGCACCTTGCGTGGCAACAAGAGAGAAGATTCTTTTCAAGGGCAAGTGCTAAATGTTATAGATATTTGATAAATTTCAAAGGAAATCTCTATGTACAAGAAGGCCCTCTCTTCATTGACCATCCTCTTTTTTATGATGGGTTTTATCACTTGTCTCAATGACATCTTGGTTCCCTACCTTAAAGAAATTTTTGACCTTACCTATGGTCAGGCCGCCTTGGTACAATTTTGTTTTTTTGGTGCTTATGGAATCACTTCAATTCCTGCCAGTAAACTCATTGAAAAGTTTGGTTACCAAAAAGGCATGGTAACTGGTTTTGTTGTGACGGCACTAGGTTGTTTATTATTTTATCCGGCCGTTGTTTTTCATACTTATAATCTTTTTCTTTTTGCCCTATTCATTCTTGCATCTGGAGTTGTACTTCTGCAAGTTGCGGCCAATCCCTATGTTTCAGTTATTGGCCCTGAAGAAACTGCATCTTCTCGTCTAACGATGGTTCAGGCATTTAATTCATTTGGGACTTTTTTAGCACCCTTTTTTGGTTCATATTTTATTCTTTCAAAACTAGATGTGACAACTAACGCTCAAGGAGTCATCTATCCTTATCTCATCATTGCTGCCACTCTTGTAACCATTGCAGTTGTTTTGGCCCGAATGTCATTACCAGCTATTCAAACTTCAAAAAAAGAATCTGGCACATGGTCTTCAGTGCTTAAAGAACCAAATCTGATTTTGGGTATGATTGGAATTTTTACGTATGTGGGCGCAGAAGTTTCCATTGGAAGTTTTTTAGTAAACTACGTCATGGAACTTCATCCAATGGCAGAGACTCAAGCAGCCAATCTTGTAGCAATCTATTGGGGTGGCGCCATGGCCGGCCGCTTTTTGGGAATTTTAACTTTAAAACATTTTTCTCCTGGAAAAGTTTTAAGTGTTCATTCAATTCTTGCGATTATACTCATCCTCATCTCTATTAACTCTCGCGGTGATGTTGCCATTTATAGCATGATCCTAGTTGGATTTTGTAACTCCATTATGTTCCCGACTATTTTTACTTTAGGGATTAAAGGACTTGATTCATCTGCACAAAAAGCATCTGGACTATTGGCCACGGCCATTTTAGGCGGAGCGATTATTCCACTTCTCACCGGACAAATGGCCGACTCTGTAGGCCTTCGTATGGCCTTTATCTTACCAGCACTTTGTTATGGATATATCGCGATTTTCGGTCTCAGAAGCCGTTAAAGAACTGTCCAACTAAAGTTCTTAGAAGTCTTATTACCAACAACATCTTCAATGCTCACTTCAACCTCATGAGGACCTGGAGTGAGCTTCATCAAAGCTCTTGGATCTTTTACTGTAAAATTAAGATTAAATAAGAATTTTCTGCACGAATAATTACCGCAGGTTCCTTCCATATAAAAATCATCAATGTAATCCGTATCATTTTTTCCAGAAGGAAGGTGAATGAACTCCCAAACAAGCTGTTCTTCACCTTTATCTAATCGATAAGAAATTTTGTGTGGAGGAAGCAAAAATTTATGATGAAGTGTCAGATCACTCGCCTCCATATAGAGCGCATGTTGACCTTTTACTGCCTGGCCTTCAATGGGCCTATGGTTCTTGGCCAGACCGATTTTGTTAATAACTGGGGACACCGTATCACTCAATGGCTGCATCATGAGAAAAGGATTGATGTACTGGCCATCTTTTCCAACAACAAGAAGGTGGAGATGGTGATAAACCTCACCATAAGAGGAAATTTCCCATTTAACGACGTTCCCGATGATGGCCCCATCAGAGATCTTATGTCCTGATTTATAAGCATCTTTGATTTCAGAAGGGATCGAATTCTTATCCACATGATGGTATTTCCAAACAAAACCTTCATTGTCTTGAATCGCAATTTCCCAATAATGATCATCGCCCTTAACATAGTTTTCTATGTTAACGATTTTTCCACCAGCAGCAGCATAAATGATTTGATTGGGCACGGAACGAATATCCAAACCATCATGCCAATAGGGAGAAAAGCTGTAGTTTTGAAAAGACTGCATATTGTGACCAATGGACAGAAGTGGGAAAGGCCAGAGGTGGAAGCGTTGTTGAGTAAATGAAGCAGTGGCCATTTTATCTGCCTTCGTTCTCACTTCTTTTACGTGCGCTAGGGCCATGGTCGAGCTTAAAAGAAGCAATAGGATAAACTTCATAAAACCTCAGCGGATAAAGTTTTGATAAACATCGTCTTGGAAAATTCCAGATATTTTGAGTCCAACCTTTAGGTCTTTTTGTTTTCTACGCATGAACTTAGGATCAAGTTCATTATTTATATACAGAACTTCTGCCATAATGGGCATGGAGAGCTTCATTTGTTCTAAATGAGTGATCCAGAGAATTCTATTTTGTTTTAAAAAAGAACGGTTAGACTCAGAAACTACAAGTCCTAAACCATAAGGTGAGGCATCGATCACGCGCATGGTGAGTTCTTGTGCATCTTTTTGTACTCCAGTCAGAGAAGGCCTAATCGTGATGCTTCTTTCAATATTAGGATCAAAAGTAATTCGCCCTGCCTTCCTAAGTTCTTCAGAACGAATTTCAGATGGAAAAGAAAAATGTATGGCATGTTTAACCAATCTAAATTCTGGAACTTTGAAGACACTTGTTCGATAATCCAACTTCGCGTAGAGCTGAAGAGATGTATCAATTTTAAAGCGGTTATGATCATAAAAGGCCACCACTCCCCTTGAAACAAAATCAATTTCAAAGTGATTGATAGGAACGATATTTTTTCCAAGAGCATGGGACTGCCACACAATGTTTTGAACTGAATTTGTAGATTTTTGTAAAATCCTCAAGATCTCACGGTATTCAGAACTGGCTCGAAAATTTTCTAGATTTAAAGACATAGTTAATAGCTTCCTAAAGTTGCCAAGGTTTGACAACATTAAGCAGTACCCGTCTTTTTTATTCAGGTACAGACAATAATCTTCAGACTTAGTTTTTTATATGAGAAGCTATTCTTCGAGAGGTGCCATATGAAGATTCTAACTTTGGCTCTTATTCTATTTCTGTTCTGTGGCTGTGCCGCTAAAAAACTGATCGTTAAAAATGCTGACTCTCTTCTCCAGTATCAGATTGAGAAATACATTCCGCTTAATTCTACTCAAAAAAAAATTCTGTCCATGGATGTGGACCGATTCTTCAATGAAAACAAATCCCGTGTTCAAGAACTTTTACCTCTCATTGATTCCATAACATTAGAGGCCACTGGCAATATTCAAGGCCAATTTGATGAGATGACAAAATTTGTAAAGTTAATCTCAATGGATTTATCCAAAGTCCTGACCAAGCAACTGGCCACATTAAGTGTTGAGCAACAGAAGGATTTTTTTAAACGCATAGACAAAGAAAAGACTCATCTAGCAAAAAAAAATAAAAAGAAACAAGGTCATGAGTTTGAAAAACGGTTTGAGGTCTTTTTTGGAAAAATGAATATTTCTCAAAAAAAACTATATGCCGATTATCAATCCTATTTTAATCAGCGTTTTAAAGAGAGAATGAAGCGCCGTGAAATACTCCATCTAGAAATGAGAACGATATATGTTCAAACTCAAGACAACGAAAAAACTCGTCAAGATAAAATCAATGACATTTTGACCAATTATATCCAAAGACCCTATGAGAATGAAAAAAGCATCGAGATCATCAATAAACTTATTCCTACACTAGGCAAGGAGCAGCGGATTCATTTTAAAAAAATGGTACAGGATTTAAAAGAGCTCTTAGGTTACTTCGTTGAAAATAAGTATTAAGTCATTGTATCGATCACTGTCCTAGTATAAAAACAACAAAAATTCACCGCAGTTATATAATGTCAAATTTCCCCAACATGTCGCAAGCTGCCCCAGTGAGACTGCTTTAATAATGAGTTATGGCCGGCATCAGGTTTGCTAATTATGGACCATGAGTTTAAAGGAGAAATCATGTTGATGAGCAGGCAACCCAAAAAAAAGATCCGTTATGCCGTGGTGGGCCTGGGATACATCGCACAGATTGCGGTTCTGCCATCTTTTAAAAATGCACGAAAGAACTCCAGACTCGTTGCTTTAGTCTCGGGAGATAGAGAAAAACTAAAAAAAGTCGGTGAAAAATATAAAATTGATAAATGTTATCTTTATTCGGAGTTTGAAGATTGTTTGAGACGAGGTGAAGTAGATGCCATCTACATTGCAACCCCAAACTTTTATCACCGCAATATTATGGAGACTGCTGCCAAATATGGTATTCATGTCCTATGCGAGAAACCCATGGCCGTGACAACGGAAGACTGTCTTGGAATGATGAGTGTTGCAGAAAAAAACAACATACAACTCATGATTGCATATCGTCTACATTTTGAAGCTGCCAACCTCGAGGCCATCAAAATCACACAATCAAAAAGGATAGGAGAGGCCAAGATTTTTAACTCGGTTTTTACGATGCAAATAAGGGATCAAAATAATATTCGTTTGCACGAGAGTGAAAAAGGTGGTGGCCCCCTATACGATATTGGGATCTACTGTATTAATGCCGCTCGATATCTTTTTAAGTCTGAACCCATTGAGGTATTTGCCATGTCAGGAAACAGCAGAGACTCACGATTTAAAAAAACCGATGAGATTGTCTCGGCCATTATGAAATTTCCTGATGGAAAGATGGCAAATTTCTGTATTAGTTTCGGAGCATTTGCAAGTGCTGACTATGATCTTATAGGGACGAAGGGTCGAATTCGTCTTGAAAAAGGATATCAATATGCCTATCCCATGACCCTTAAAACTTATGAAGATAAAAAAATTACTACTAAAAAATACGCTAGGAGAGATCAATTTTCTCCTGAGCTCATTTATTTTTCTGAGTGTATACAAAAGAAAAAAAAACCTGAACCTTCAGCGGAAGAAGGATTAGCAGATGTTAAAATCATCGAAGCTCTCCTACTCTCCTTAGATTTGGGTTCGCCTATTAGACTAGACGAGATCAATAAAAGAACACGTCCTAATGAACAACAAAAAATAACAAAGCCTTCCTTTGCTAGGCCAAAACTATTTAATGTTGTCGCTCCATCAGGAGAAAAGCAATAAGGAGTTTTTATGTTAGAATCATTTTTTCATAAAAAAGAATCAGATATCGTGCCTATTCTTAAAAAACTTTCTGGGTATAAGACTGCCATTTTAGTCTCTGATGGTTTTGAAGCTTCAGAACTTTTTGAACCTAAAAAGGCACTTGAAGAGGCGGGTTGTGAAGTTCATATCATTTCTTTATCTGAAGGAAAAATTAGAAGTTTCTCCCACAACAGTTGGGGAAAGGCCATTTCAGTAGACTTTAGTGTACATACGGCCGATCCTAGAGAATATGATTATCTCATGCTTCCAGGTGGGGCCTTGAATTCAGATCATTTAAGACAAGATGCAACTGCGATCGCATTCATGCAAAATTTTATTGATCGAAAAAGACCTATTGCGGCCATCTGTCACGGGGTCCAGCCTTTAATTGAAACTCACTTCCTCAGAGGTAAAACCCTCACGTCTTGGCCCTCAATACGAACAGATATCACTAATGCTGGTGCCATTTGGATTGATAAAGAAGTCGTTTCTGATCACCGTCTGGTTACAAGTAGAGGCCCAGCAGACCTCAAGGCCTTTAATGAAGTGATGCTCAGAGAATTTACTGCACATAAAGTCCACGAGACCATTCCCAATATTGAAAGTTATGTGGCCACGCTATGAAAGTGACATTAATACTCTTTGTTCTTTTTTTTGAGCAAACAGTATGGGCCGAAAGCCGAGATGATATCTGTGAGTCAATGGTTCCCAAAGGAAAGCTGGTTGAAAAAGATGGTCGAGAGTACAAAATTAAAACTCGTGCTGGCACACGTATTACGGTTGAACTTTACCGAAACGGAAAACTGGAAGAAGCTTCGGGTAAAAACCTCAACCGTGGTGATGATTTTGAACCAGGCCAAGGACTCATATCTCTTACGACTGCGGCCCAAGCTGCTACCATTCCAGGCATCAACTTGGAAACCAGATGGAGCCTTGATCATGATAAGAAACTGGGATGGATTTATGAATTTAATGGCGAACATAAAGGTGTGGAGACAGATATCTTAGTTGATGCTCGTAATGGGAAAGTTATTTTAAATCACGAAGATTTATAACTTTCTTTTCAAATAAGAGTTGTTATTGAGCTTGATGTCTCCAGAAGTCTCAGCGATAAAACGTCTGTATGTATTCACTTTTTCATCATCCCAAAAAACAAAATACCCAAGAAATATTAAGATTAATTTGTATTCCTCTTTTATTCTACAGGACTATGATGGTCCTAATAAAGGAGTCAGTATGAAATCTCACAATTTTGATTTACAACACCTGGCCCAGTTAATTTCACAGACTAAATTTACAATGCTCACAACAGTCAATGAAGACGGAAGTATGCAAAGTAGACCTATGGCCAACCAAAAAATTCATCTCGATAAATTTAATGGTGTTTTATGGTTTTTCACGAAAAAAGATTCTTTTAAAATAAAAGATCTTAATTTATCCGAAGATGTGAATCTGGCGTATTCAAATCCGGACAAACAACAATATGTTTCCATCTCAGGGAAGGCATCATTAACTACGGAAAAAAAACTGATCAAAGAATTCTGGACACCCGCTCTTAAAACTTGGTTTCCAAAAGGTGTTAACGATCCCGAGATTGCCCTTATTCGTGTAGAAACAAAAAATGCTGAAATCTGGGAAGGAGTTCCAAATAAATTGGTTCAGGCCGTTTGTATGATGAGAGCTATCCTGACGGGAAAATCATACTCACACAATGCTCATCACAAACACATTCATCTTCAAACTTAGGAGTATGTATGAATCTTATTCAAGAGCTTCAAAATATATTTCGAGAATTAAAAAATATTTGGTCTCATGAAAACATCGTCAGAGATGATCAGCAACATAAAATGACTGAGGAAGAAATACTAGATCAGGCCTTAATTTAAAGTTTTCCTGCTAGTGATCCTCCGGGATACTATTCTAAGTCCACAGAAGATAAATTCTTGCACCAATCAGATTGAAATCGTGAATGCCTTAAACCAAAAGGTATGTTAAGTTTACGCATAGTCTACATTCGTATGTAAAAGAATCATGGTTTTTGTTATTATTTCGCGATGCGCAACAACTTTAACTGCCTAAAATTACTCGCTTTAAGCTATGCTTTACCTGCCTTTGTTTGGGGGCAGACAAATGTCGTGACAAAATCTCTACCCGAAATTGAATTTAATCATTTAAACAAATATTTAAGTTTTGAGCTCTATTACACTCATGACTACGTTTCCAATACTGGTGGTGTTAAACAAGGACCACGAAACATTGGTGCTATCGACATGTATCTTGAATCTGATCTAAATAAATACAGTGGCATTCAAGGTGATTTTCAAATTCATTATCTGCATATCCATGGCAATGATCAACGTGGTCAAATTGGAGATCTCCAATTTGCCAGCAATATTGATAGCCCCACTCAGATTGATCGAATGGCAGACCTTTGGTACCAACAACGCTGGAGTGATCAATTCAAAACCTTGATTGGCATACATGATATGAGTATGGAATTTAATACCACCCCAAGTTCATGGAAATTTCTTAATGCTTCTTTTGGGACGGCAGCAGATCTTACTTATGCTGGCCCTAATGGACCTTCCATTTACCCAGTGACGGCCGTTGGTTTCAGGGCAAAATATGAATTAACTGACTACACTAAAGTCATGGCAGGTATTTATGATGCCAATCCTGGAGGGGAAGAAACATTCAGAAGCTTCCACTCCGATATCGGAAATACTGAAGGCTACATGGCCATCGCTGAAATTTATCAAAAAATCAAAAAACAAAAAATTGGTTTTGGTGGATGGACCAATGAGAAAAAACAAAGTCGTCAGCAAAAAGCTGAGGATCCAACACCTTTTGGGTTTTACACCATGGCCGAAAAATCTATATCTGATAGTTTATTTACATTTGTCAGGTATAGCTGGGCCACTCCTGTGGCCAATCCCATACAGAGCAATGCTGTCACAGGTTTGATGTATCGAGGATTATTACAAACTCGAAAAAATTTGGATGAAGTGGGTGTGGGAGTTTCACAAATTCATATTGCTAAAAAATTTAGAGACTCACTCAAAGAGGAAAATGAAGCTTCCTATGGCCCAAAAGAAACCGTTTATGAATTTTATTACCAATTTCGACCCACAAAAACCATTACGTTTCGACCAGATTTTCAGTTTATTAAAAATCCCTCCGGGGCCCGAGAAGTTGATGACGCCATGGTCTTTGCGTTGAGAACAGTTGTTGAAATTTAAATAATAATTGCCAAGAGATGTCACTTATTAACCTTTTAATAAAAACATCTCTGGCACATCCTTCAATATTTAATGAGAATGATTCATTCTTTCTTTTTCATCAAGATGAAATGATTGGCAATCAACACTCAGCTCTGTCATTTTTTTGTCTACGCAGGCGATAAAAGCATCGTCATTGCCTGTACAGGCCAAAGAACGGATTTCTTTAAAACACTTTTTTTCTTGTTCACGGTTACCATGACTCTCCAGGGTCCCTGGATCTGAAAAAACACCAAAAGAAATAACTAAACCGAGTATCATTATCATTTTTTTCATAAATGTTCCTTTATTATAAGAATTTTTTTCCGAGTTCACCTATGATGTCACCTATTGCATAAGGTACAGAGTAGTCTCGGCTTACTGAATAAGATGAAGCATGTGAGAACCCTAATTTGTGTAACCATTCATGGAAGAGATTATGGGCAACACCAGCAGCATTATAAGAATTGAAGAACTTTGTATTCACCCAAATTCTTTTGCTATTAGAATAGGTATACCCGACGGTTGAGGTAAGATTATTGGTATACATCTCAACCTCTAGATCCATCCTATTATTTTTTGCTGGCTGAAGAGATTCAGCACCATCTAAAATCTTCTGATAAATCTGAGCATTCGTAAATCCAGCGTTATCAACATAAGTCTTTGAACCATTGTAGGTGTGATTTAAAACACGATTTCGAAATTCTTCAGTGGCCACGACCTGTTTAACAATTTCAATGGCCTTCTCATACTTGGCGGCCTGAGTACTTGTTAAATTCACAAGAGTTATGTTGGTTTCGAATGTAGAAGCAGCGGTGGGGATACCATTTTCATCATCAACAGGTAAAGAATCAGTATCATCGTCAGGAATTGAATCATCACCATCTTCAACCACAATCGGTGGCGTTGAAGGGGGCCCGTCGGTTGAACAATTTGAAGTATCAGTAGTTCCATCAAGACTTGGTGTCGTTGTAGTAGAACATGCTGAAGTGTCTCCAGTCTTATTACAAGCGACAGTAAATGCTAAGAGTAAAATCAGCGAACACAATTTTTTCATTGTAACTTCCTTGGTAATCTGTGAATGTCGCAGCGTCTGGAATCATGCCACAAACAATTTTTGTCTCGAAAGACGGAAAGTTCTGCTCCTAAAACGCTTCCACATTGTCTTCATGATCTTGTGCGAATTAGAAAATTCTGGGGTCAAAAAAGTACCAGCAATATTTACCCACGTTTACTCAAGTCTCTAAAAATTTCATAATTCTACAGGCGTTTTAAGGGGCACTCATGAACAAATCCTCTCTGGTCCTGTTTTCTCTTTTACTTTTAGCTTCATGTAATGAATCAGATCCATCGCCATCAGAAAACAATGACCCTATTCCACCTGCACTGACGACAGGAACAACTGAAATATCAGGTTCAGGAGTGGATCCACTTGCAGAATTTGCTTGGCACTTAAATAACACAGGTCAAAGATCCTTTTCGACAACACCTGGAATTCCAGGTAATGACTTAAAAATTCTTGATGCTAATCATTTAGGTTATGAAGGAAGAGGAATCCGTATTGCCATTTCTGATACTGGCATTGAAACAACTCATCCCGATTTAAGCGGAAATCAACTCAGTGACGAACACAGAAGTTATGCTTCTGAGAATCCGGCAAACTGGCATGATGCAAATCCTTTTCCCGTTGAATACCAAGGACACGGAACGGCCGTGACTGGACTGATCGCTGCTTTAGCAGGAAATGGAATCGGTTCACGAGGTGTTGCTCCAGGTGCTCAATATGCTGGCTTTTTATTTCTAGGAGATTTTCATTCTTCAGAATCTTCTTATGAGGCCAAAACTCTAGATCAGATCACAGGAGATTTTGATATCTTCAACTATAGTTATGGTTATGCAGGTTGTAGTTTTTTTCCCGTTTCAACATCTATTATCAACGCCTATAAAAATGGAGTCACAAATCTACGAGATGGAAAAGGTGCAATCTACATTAAGGCGGCAGGAAATGAATTTCGCGGTAATAATAGTAATTGCCATGAAAATGATAACTCCACTTTTTATGGCAACTCAAACACCGGAGAAGATCAAAATCTTCCTTATGTCATTGTCACAGCGGCTTCAAATGCAGCTGGAAAAATATCTTCTTACTCCACTCCTGGAAGTGGCGTGTGGATCACCGCCGCTGGGGGAGAATTTGGAACAGGATCTCCGGCCATGATCACCACTGACATCACTGGTTGCAGTTATGGTCTTTCTGTCTCTGGAAGTACATCCAATACATTTAACCAAGGATCTCTTAGCAATAACACAAATTGTAATTACACGAGTATAATGAATGGTACCTCATCGGCAGCACCTACTTTATCTGGTGTGGTCGCATTAATTCTTGAGGCCAATCCAGATCTTTCATGGAGAGATGTTAAACACATCTTAATGAGGACAGCAGATAAGATTCAATATTCAAACAGTGCCATTCCACATCCTTCAGGAACATCTGGTGCCCTAGTAGGTCATACTTATGACTTTCTTTATGTAAAAAATGCGGCCGGATATGATTATTCTAATACCTACGGCTTTGGTCGCGCCAATGCTCTACGTGCCGTGCGAGAAGCACAAATATATAGTTTCCCCCTGAGTCCTTATTTAGAAACATCTTGGACAAGCTCTGGGCAGATTAATCTTTCAATCCCTGACCGTTCTTCAGTAGGTATTACTCATTTACAAAACATGCCTTCTAACTATTTCATTGAATCAGTACAAATCAAACTCAACACCGATCACACCTATATTGGTGATCTAGGAGTCGAGCTTCTTTCTCCAAGTGGAACTCGAAGTAAAATTCTGTTAGTGAATAGTAATATAAATCATTCGGGTCTTGCCGATTACACTCTTCTTTCAAATGCCTTTTATGGAGAAGTCTCAAAGGGCAACTGGACAATAAAGTTAATTGATGGCGCCAACCAAGACATTGGAAAACTTCTATCGTGGAGTTTAAAAATTAATGGGCATGCACTTTAAATACGGAGAAAAATGATGAAACATCTTTTAGCTTTTATGACTCTTGCAATTTTTATGGCCATCATTGGCCCTAGAACTAATAACAAGGTCATAAAACTTAAAAAAATCTCTCATCCATCCATTTCTGATAGTGTGACGAGAACTCTTGCTGTGACTAAAAATATTGTGCCAGAGATAAAAAAAGATCAACCTCTTAAAGGATTAAATAAGATTAGGCATAAAGATTTAAGTTCAAAACTTGAACTTGAGATGGACCGTGCCTTTGATAAACTGCCTGGTCACCATGCTATGGTTAAAAACGTGAAGGCCATTTCACAAAAAAGCTATACCAAGGATTTAGGGCCTATTGTGGCCCAAAACGCAGGCATGGTGTTTGTTAACTCTAATGGTAATCATACAAATGAAAAGCTCGCTAATGTCATTTACGATAAGAATAACAACAGGTTCTACCCTGTCAGTGCCGTCTTAAAAATCGAAGGCATTGACGAGGCCCTGCGAAGTGAGTTCAAAAATGATGGATTCAACGAGTATTATTACCACCAGGAACTTAAAACCCTGTTTATTCAAAGCACCCACACTGAAGTTCTAGGCCTTTATCAAGATCTAATCTCTCGGGGCATAGTGGTCTACCTTGAAATTATCCGCGGTCATAACCAGCAAAGATAGAAATTACTCGCTCACTTTCCTGAGCACACCTTCCCGGGATATAAGCATGTTATAACCGAGGTAACCTATGAAATTTTTATGTGTGAGTGCTATTACTGTCCTTACTTTAAACGCTTTTGCTCAAGATCTTTATTGTGAGTCTTTAAGTCCTGTTTCTCCAAAAGTTCAATCTTTTACGATAGCTCAAATTGATCAACATGAAAACAAAGGTTCATATCTTGTAGGTCTTGATGGCTATCAATACGATGCTTCTTCAATAGAAGATAATTTGATAACACTGGAACTTAATAACGGCTGTGATAACTCATTTAGTTTTGTATTTAATAAAAATGATTTTTCTCTTGTTCTGGATGGTCAAAAAAAATCTTTAGAAGGTCACTTCTCATTTGGATGGGCCGCTGAGGGCCGGATGTATGAGACAAATATTTCTTGTTCATTAAAAAAGGCAGAAGAATAAAGCTCTCCTGCCTGCTCTTTTATTAAGAAAGAGATGTTTTAGATGAGTCAGGTGAAGTGTTTCTGCCAGCAATGGTAGAATTAGGATGTAATGAAGTTCCAGTCTCACGACGAAGTCTAAGTTCATTCTGAACATCCTCAACTCCAGCGATTCTGTCTACACATTCTTCGGCAGCGCGCTTAGCAGCGCGAGTATCTACAGTTCCGCGAAGACATACAAGACCATCATTGACACTAACTTCTATCTCCGTCGCAT
>CAMCZE010000047.1 GCA_945885655.1 Bacteriovorax stolpii
TCTGAAAAGTGCGTGGTTTAGAATATTCATTTCATTTACAAGATCTGGTCCTCCATTATAGATGGCTTTATGGAAGAACAAATTAACCAACTCATTCGAAAGTATACTCATTCAGTCGGCTTAGCTAAGCGCAATATTAAAGAGATGAAAGAAAAAAACCAAGATAGGACTTGTAGCTATCAAACTGAGAAGGTGATGTTACTTACTTGGAAAGAATTTCTCAAGGAGCTTCAGTTATTATCCGATAAAATAGTTAATGATAATCAACAAGGCCATAGGCGCACCAGAAATAGTTAAAAACCATTTGCTTGGGCTAAGTCCTTCTTCCTTTTCAAATTCACATATGAAGGGATTTCAAACCTATATTGATGCTGTTTTTTTTCATTTAGAATTCTCTACTCATCTTAACTTTATTGGTGAAGATTTTTATGAAATTAACCTTGAAAAGCATTTAGACAATTGTTACCAAGACGTAGAAGAAGATGCACAATTCATTTCTTCTGAAGAACAAAAAGCATACTGGGCCGGAGCTTTGATGGCAGAAAAAGTGTATCGAACATTTATAAGACTTGCTTTTCAAACTCAAGATAGTTCTACCCATCCGAACTAGAACCGACAGGGATCGAACCCACGTCCAAACGTAGAAAAAGTCCTATTCAAAGTCTGAACTATTAAATCTTTTGAAAATATCTAAGTTCAATGGCTGACTTCATCCTGGATGAAGTGAACATTATTTCAGCTAGCGGGACAATCTTTTTCTGGTCCGGCCACCGTTTCGAACTCTTTAATGATCTGACCATCGACAAGTATCATAAGAGTTCCAGGTTTATGAATAGTCCATTGCTCATTTTGAGTAAGAGGCTGAGTTGCGATAACGGCGACTCGATCGTTACTTGTCGTAAGAGGGGTAAAATCAATGGCCATGTCTTGATCTTTAAGATGAGCTACAGAAAAAGGAGCATGTCTCACAAGGCTTGCAAGTCTTGTTGAACAATGAGCGATCATAAACTCACCATTAGATAACAGGAAGTTCACGACTCCGAAAGTTGCGAGCACTAAAGTGAGCTCATGCAACCTTTTGCTTAAATGTTCAAGAGAAGGAGCTTTATCTCCAAAAGATTTTTTTAAGTCTTGGAGGATAAAACAAAATGCCTGTTCGCTGTCTGTATTACCGACGGGGTGGAAATTACCCTGTAGGGCAGGTGTGAAGTTTTTTAGATCTCCGTTATGAGCGAATGACCAGTACTGACCCCACATCTCGCGAATAAATGGGTGAGTATTTTCAAGTTTAACTTCGCCCTGAGTGGCCCTGCGAATATGTGCGATAACGTTTTTTGATTTAATAGGATAGGTGCGGACAAAATCTGCAATAGGGGAATGACATGAAGGATTAGGGTCAAGAAATTGTCTGACACCTTTGCCTTCAAAGAAGGTAATGCCCCAACCATCTTTATGGTTATCTGTTAGACCACCACGGGCCTGAAAACCTGTGAATGAAAAACAAATGTCGGTTGGAACGTTGCAGTTCATACCTAATAGCTGGCACATAATAAAAACTCCCCTTTAGATCATAACAGGGGAGAGCTTCAAAAAGAAAGGGCCCAGTTAAGGGCCCTTGAGAAAAGTTATTCGAACAGGACTTGAAGATCTGTATAAACTTCTTCGAGTTTAGGTTTTTTAGTGTTGAGGATTTCCCCTTCAATTTCAGTGGGAGTCGACTTGACTTTAAGATCTAGGTTCATGCCATTTTTTGGAGTTCCGATGACAAGGCCTGAAAGCTTAATAAGGAGTTTGTTGCCTACAACCTGCACTCGATCAGATGGATATGAAGCATCTAGTTTTGCAACGGTGTAGCCACGTCTTAACCAGCGTGTTGTGGCAGAAAGTTCCATTGAAACGGAACCTTTAGAAGGGAAGGCACTTGTGGCAGTCAAAGTTAATACCTCAGATTCCCAGTTGAATGTGCGTTGTTTGATTTTAGTGGGCAGAGCGCCTAATAGAGCTGGATCAAGAAGTTCAATCTTGATTGCGCCCTCGAGGATGATTGAGCTTTCTGTTTCTGCTACGACTTTAACTTTATTTTCTTGGAGGGAAACAATCGTTTGTGGCGCTGATGTAAGTGTCACTTTATTAACAAAAGATGTTTGATCTCCATTTACAGATGAAAGGATCACTGACAGAGGAAACTCCTCAGATTGACCGTTTGTTTTAAAGTCCACCTGAACTTGGCCTTTAAGCATTTTTTCAAAAACGCGCTCTTGCTGCTCAGTACGAGTACATGCATATTGTTCTTGGTTGTAACGAATGACATTTCCGCAGACTTCCTCAGAGTAAGGAATATTGCGGCAGTCATCATGGCCAGCAACTGTTTGGCAACGGTTACGTGGAACATCATGGCAGTCTTGATCTTGGTACGAAACGTCACGACAGATCTCAGGACCTCTGACATCTTCGCAATGTTGACCCCCACCAACTTGACTACATGTGCGCCCACCGCTGACTGTGCGGCATTCCCTGTCTTGATAAGGAACGCTTCGGCATTCTCTTTCTCCAGGAACTGTACGGCACTCTTGGCCACCACCAACAGTATTACATGTGCGTCCACCTCCAACTTGGCTACAAGTTCTGCGGCCATTTCTTTCTGTGCAGACTTCACGAGTTGGTCTTTCTGTACAAACTTCTCGAGAAGGTTTTGGTGTACAAACCTGGCGGCCAGGGCCAGTAGAACATTCTTGGCGATGGCGAGTGACTGTGGTGCATTCTTGACGATCAGGTCGGTCAGTACAAACTTCTCTTGAAGGGCGATCTGTGCAAACGCGATGAGAAGGGCCTGGTGAACATTCTCTACGGGAGCGAGTGACACTTCGGCATTCTCTTTCATTTTCTTGCCAGCATCTTTGAGCTTCTGGAATCCAAGTGCATTCTTGGCGGTAACGAGTTTCGTTATTACACTCGTAAGAATCATAAGGAATTTGTCTGGTACATGTTGAAGGAACTTCAACAGGAACTGAACGGGTGACCTGAATCATCTTTTCAATGTTAATGATTTCATTTTCTTGACCATGGAACTGAATAAGATTTTCAACTTGAGCGTGGGCCAAAGACGACAACAAAAACAGGGTCGCAATTATGCGATGCATGTGAACTCCTTGTGGTTTAAACGAGGAAAGACAAGCAATAAAGGGGCCAAGAAAAATACTTTTATTAACATGCACTTGATGCGGACCCTCAATGGCACTGGTGTCGTCCTGATCTTTTTTGTCGGGTGAAAGAAGTGTTGAAAGGCACCTCACAGGATGGGAAACTTAAAAGACGAAGTGTTTAAAAGTTTATGTGTCCTTGTCCTTTGGTTTTAGATCCCAGTGGCAGTGAGAGCGTTTAAACTCGGAATAGATTTTAACGTTGAACAATGAACTAACAAATGAAAGGAGTCATATGTTGCTGGTAAAAACGATTTTAAAATTTAGTGCGATCCACGGAGTGGGTTGTTTTACAGAGGTTGATATCAAAAAAGGGGAGACTGTTTGGAAACATGATCCACGTTTTGATTTAGAGTTCTCTGAAGATGAGGTTAAAAACTGTGCGCCTGCTGTTCTTGATTTTTTACGTATGTACTCCTATGGCCAAGAGAATGCCGGCAAAAAAACGTTGATCCTTTGTGGTGATCATGCACGACATATGAACCACACAAAAACACCAAATTTGTTGGAAGAAGCGCATGATCCCGGAATAAACATTGCGGGCAGAGACATCAAAGCTGGTGAAGAACTAACCTGCGACTATACAATCTTTGATCTTAACTTTAATCAGAAGATTCCATGAAAATATTTTTGTTATTAAGTTTTTTTATTTTCTCTCCTTCTTGGGCCGAGTGGGTCCCTGAAACAGCACCCATCGCGCGTGCATTAAATGATAATTATAAAAACTCTGGAGACAGTTATCTTATGACGGCCTGGGGTGGTTGGCAGAGACTTTTTTCTTGGAGCTCAGTTAAAGGAGAAATCGTTCAGGCCGCCACGTCCTTTACAAAAACTGGAAACGTAGAATATTACCGATACCGTCATTCGTCCAAAGATCCTAGACCACTTTTTATTCTTTTTCCTGGCATCTTTGGTGAACCAGGACAGAGAGTGACGGACAACTTCATTGAAATGCTCGAAGCACTTGACGGGCATGTCATTGTGGTTCCGAATTTTTTATCCATGGGATGGGTCCGTGGGTATCCACTTTATGGTGAAGGTGATCCTTCAAAAACTGAACTTAACATCACTCATGATATTTGGCGGGATGTGATCAAATACATACCGGAATCATCGATCTCAAAAGTGCATGTGGTGGGAGAAAGTTTAGGCACACTCATTTCATCAGCATGGGTCTCACAGAAAGAATGGAAACCAAGACCAAGCTCACTAACATTACTTTGGCCACCTCTTGAATTAGATCGCGCTCTTGATAACATTGATCTTTATGTCACAACGTTAGAAAGTGATTGGAAACGATGTGGACTTTTTTTCACATTACCGATCTTTATGAAGTATTTTGTAATGGACACCACTCCGAAGGAAATTTCACAAACCGATGGCAGATGTTTGAGTGCATGGGTTGCTTATATGGGATTTCAGAAAACTCTTCGGAACGTCTATACAGTCCATGCTGAAACAAACAAAGTTCCAGACTTAAATCCCGCTACTTTTAAGTTTTTTTTCCAGTCTTATAGAAAACCTTTCTGGGACACTATTCAAAAACGTGATCAAACGATGCATCTGGGGTATTGGTTAAAAAAAATTAAAATAGAACAATCACTAATTGATCTTCAAGTTTTAAGTTCCAGGGATGACTTTTTAAATGAGGGGTTCTCATGGGAGAGTTGGAGAACAAGAGTAGGATTAAATGAAAACGAAATTATTCTCCTTGATTGGGGCGGACATTCGGGACCAGTGGCCGCAAAAGAGTTTGAGTTACTATTACAAACTGAATTTATGGCAAAAAAATGAGGCCTTATGGAATTGTTAAATAAAAAAATTGCTCAAGATATTATTTTTGAAGGTCTCTCTCATGGAGCAGATTTTGTTGATGTGTTTGTTGAGCGTACAGAAAATGAAAGTCTTTTATTTAAAAACTCTAAAACTGAGGATAAGCAGTCCGGTACAATTTTTGGGATCGGCATCCGGCTTATTCATGGCCATCAAGCTCTTTATGGATACACCAACATTAATGAGCGGGAAGAACTTTTAAGAATCACAACTCTATTAGGTTCTCGTATCGGTCAAAAGAAGTCACTCTCGACGACGTTTAATTTTGAGCGATTTGATTATCCAACAGTCGCAGCAGTTGCTGACAAAAATGTAAGTGCTGTTGAAAAAATGGCCAAGATGAAAAAAATTGATGAGATTCTAAGAAAAGACGTCAAAACCGCTCAGGTCATTTTAAATTTTATCAGTAAAAAACAAAAAATAGAGGTTTACGATTCTGAAGGACTTTTTGCATCGGAAGATCGTCCCTATATTAGACTTGCTCATCAGATCATCATGAAAGATGGGGCCCATGAATCAGACGCTTTTTACGGTCCTGGAGCTCGAGGGGGATGGGAATTTATACAAGATCTACCCGTTCAAGAAATTTGTGATGGCCTGATTCAAAGAGCGACAACCGCTCTTTACGCTTCTCCATGTCCAGCAGGTAAAATGCCTGTGGTTATTGATAATGGTTTTGGAGGAGTGATCTTCCATGAGGCCTGTGGACATTTACTTGAGACAACTTCCGTCGAAAAAAAGGCCAGTGTCTTTTGGGATAAGATGGGAGAACAAATCGCTCATCATGCATTAAGTGCTATCGATGATGGAACCTTAGGTGGCGAATGGGGCTCTCTTTCAATCGATGATGAAGGTATGCCAACCCAAAGAACAACCCTCATCGAAAATGGGATTTTAAAACGATTTATCTCCGACCGTATAGGAGAAATGAAAACGGGCCACAAACGAACAGGATCAGCACGTCGGCAGTCATATAAATTCGCACCGGCCTCGCGCATGAGAAATACTTTTATTGATCGAGGGCCACATGATCTTTCTTCCATCTTGGCCAGCGTAGATCATGGGCTTTATGCCAAGACCATGGGAGGTGGATCAGTGGACCCAGGAACTGGTGAATTTAATTTTGCTGTTCAAGAAGCTTATATGATTGAAAATGGGAAAATTGCTCGGGCCGTAAAAGGAGCAACACTCATTGGTTCAGGAGCAGATATTATGACAAAGATTTCAATGGTAGGAAATGATCTCAAACTTATGGCCGGAATGTGTGGCTCTGTCAGTGGATCAATCCCCACGACGGTAGGACAACCTCCCATCAAAGTAGATGAGATCTTAGTAGGAGGACGCGCATGAAAAATTTAATGGAAAAAGTTTTAAATGATGTGAAAAAAAATCACGCAGAAGCTGATCTTATTTTAAATCGTTCAACCTCACTTAAGATGAGCACACAAGAAGCTTCGCTGTCTGAATATAAAGTTTCAAGCTCACAAGTTTTGGGTCTTAGGCTCATAAAAGATGGTAAAGTAGGTTTGGCCTACACTGAATCTTTAGATGAAGATGCTCTCAAACTGATGATTAAACAGGCCCTAGGCAATGCAGATACCAATCATCCTAATCCCAATGAAAAGATCTTAAATCATTCTGGAGAGATCCGTGATGAAATGACTTATGAAGAACAAGAAACACCTATTTCTCTTAAAGTGGAGAAGGCGATAAGTCTTGAAACAGAACTTAAAAAAAGAGAACCTCGTTTTTTGGCCAGTACTTATAATGGATATTCCGAAGGAGAATATACAGGCATTTTTATGAGTACCAGTGGCCGTTCGACTTTTTATTCAGATAAGATATATTCAATTTATACGGCGGCCCTTTTAGGCGAAAATGGCAAAAAGGCCAATTATTATGATTTTGACATCTCTCACACCTATAAAGATTTGTTATGGGAAAAAGTCATTGCTCACTCTCTGGATTATTCACGACAGATTTTAAAAGAACAAACACTAGAAACTGGAAAATACCAAATTCGTTTTACTGAAGACGCACTTAAAAATCTAATGCATGTTTTTTCTTCATTATTTTCCGCCAAAGCGGCCATGGATAAAGTTAATCCTTGGGCACAGAAATTAGGGGAAGTTGTCATGGCCAAATGTCTAAGCATCGATGATCATGCTGATTATAAAAAAGCTTTTAGAATTTCGAAGTTTGACAGCGAAGGGGTAGAAAGAAAACATTTAAGCCTTATCGAAGATGGCGTTCTTAAATCTTTTTATCATAATTCTTTAACGTCTCATTTTTTTAAGACTCAAAACACAGGCCATGCTTCCCGTGGGCCCCAAGGTCCACTCGGTTTGAGTGAAACCACCATGCTTATTCAAGGGAAAGACGTAAAACCATTACCCCCAAAATACTTGGAGATTTTTCAATTAGATGGTCTTCATGCGGGTACCAATCGTATCACAGGAGATTTTTCCCTGCCCGTGAAAGGATTTGTCTGGGAAAATGCTGAGAAAAAAATGACTTTTGGCAATGTTACTCTGGGAGGAAATTTTTTTAATATGCTTAAAGAGGTTGAAGTGGTGGGATCAGAACTTCATGCCTCTTCTGATGCGTCGTTTTTCTCAGTGCCTCTCATCTTTAATGATCTTTCTATTGCAGGAAAATAAAACCAGACTGGTTCGGTTTGGTAATCTTTAAAATCCGTGCCAATTTGAAAGAGAAACTTCATAATAAAGTCATGCATAATCGACTTTCTTTATTTAACGATGAAGACCTTCAGAAACAGTTGGATCTCCAAAAGAGATTGGCCTGGGACCTAGAGAAGGATATTCCCTGGGGACCTATTGATCTCACAAAACCTCTTGTCCCATTGGATGATGATGCTTTGATGTTTCCAGGGGCCAGTGCTGAACAACGTTTGGCCATCTCTCAGATGATGGGACTTGTGATGGCATCGGCAATCTGTGAGATGGAAGAGAGCCTCATGCGTCTTAAGTCTAAGTGCTGGGATAAACTTATGGAAGAAAATCCCATTAACCCTGAGTTTCTTGCATTAGGGGAGCAGTTTTTTATTGAAGAAGAAAAACATGCGGCCTCTTTTCGCCGTTTCATTCGTGATTTTTGCCGTGACATGGGACTTGATCCAGAAGAACTCAGATCGATTCTTCCCTTAGTTGAACAAACAAAAACTGAATGGTTTCTTGAGCAAAATCTTAAAACTGGTGGTATTGCTTTTTGGTGGATCATCGCCGAAGTGGAACAGGAATTCCTGTATCTATATCACGCCATGAGACCTTTTGCGAGTAAGCTTGAGCCTTTGCATTTCACGATTCATAAAAAACATTTTGAAGAAGAGGTGAGGCATTTATCTTTTCCCCATCTTTTTTTAAAACATCTCTCCGATCGTCAAGAGGGTGGCATGATTGCTGCTCTTCGAAAAGTGGATCTCGTGTTTGCTCAAAGTTTAAAACTTACTTGGACTGCGGCCACTGTACAAAAACTTACCAAGGTTGAGAAAAAAAGGGACGTTCATCCTTTTTATCGAACCCTGGCCGATACAATTCCGATGTTAAAAGAACAAAACATCTTTGAAATTAGTTGGAACTTGCTTGTAAAAACACCCTATATAAGTTCTTTTATGAATCATCGTTATCATACGAAGTTCTCCCATATCATTGAAGATCTAGGTGTCTGGACACTGCCTTTTCCAAGACCTCTTCCCGCAAAACTTAGAACAGAAGGTGACCCTGTATGAGTGAAATCAAGGCCAAAGAAATTCAGTGTAGGGGTCTTAAAACTTCTTATCTCGTCGGTGTCCCTAAATCAGAGGTCAAAGGTATCCTTTTTTTTATTCATGGCTGCCCTGACAATCATTTGATTTGGAAAAATCTCATGAATCGTTTTTATAAAGAAGGTTATCTTGTTCTTGCTCCAAACTTACGGGGCATAGATAAGTCTGAGGCCCCTACAGATAAAAAAAGATCTCGTTATTCAAAAGATTCTCTTGCTCTTGATCATTTAGAATTGATTTCTCATTATGGCCAAGATCTTCCTGTTACGGTGGTTTGTCACGATATTGGAAGTGTTTCTGGTTGGGAACTTGCAAGAAGACTTGGGCCAAGACTTAAAAAACTTGTGGCCATTAATTCGCCAGATCCCATGACTCTTTTTTATCAGTTCAGGAAAATCTCACAGGTTAAAAAAAGTTGGTACATAGCCTTCTTTCAAACGGGCAAAATAGTTGAACTTTTTTTTGATAAGTATAAAGTTCCTCTTGCGGAAAAAACGTTAAAACTGGGACGATACCCTGAAATCACTCCTGAGCGAGTGCAAGAAGCGGCCAATTTATTCATTTCTTTTTTACCTCATTATCGGGCCGCCTTTGCTGAACTTCCCACGAGATTTCTAAAAAAGACATCCTTAGTAGATAAACCAATGCTTCTTTGGGGAAACAAGGACCCTTTCCTTAACATTCCCACTCAGAAAGATCTAAAAACGGTTGCGAAGTTTCCAGAGATCAGAGTCCTTGAAGGTGGTCATTGGCTTTTTTTAGAAAAAGAAGATGATGTTTTTAGATTGATTCAAAAGAATTAAAGAGGATGAGCATGAAAGAAGATTTAGATAAATTTGAAAAAGCTCAAAATCTCGCTTATGAAGCAACCTCATCGGTCATGAAACTTCTTTATGAGGGTATTACGGAAAAAGAGGCAGCAGGACTCTTGGATACCTATTGTAGGGACTCAGAGGTCGCTTCTTTTTTTCATAAACCATTTGCATGGTTTGGAGATCGCACTCGTTTTCTTAATTTCAAAAGTCAGTTTAATTTCCTTCCTTCTCATCGTCGCTTAAACGTGGGTGATGTTGTCATTCTTGATGTGGCACCTATATTACAAGGTCATGTCGCTGATGTGGGACATACGTTTATTTTTGGTAAAGAGCAAAATCCTGATGTCATTAAAGCGAAAAAGCTTCTTTTAAAACTTCGAAAAGATTTACCAGGCATGTTTATGTCTTCAATTTCGACCAAAGAGATTTGGGAAAAAGTGGATGATGAAATCAAAGAGAATGGTTTTGATAATATTCATCAGCTTTATCCCTTTTCAGTTTTAGGTCATAGGGTACGAAAAGTTCCTTTAGGGCATCTTCCAGGTATTACCATACCATTTGGTTGGCATAGTCTTTGGTCTTTAGCGTCTCATGGACTTTTTTCTGAACTTCTAGGACCTAAGCATAAAGGCAGCAAAGTGGGTGTTTGGGCCATTGAACCACATATTGGCGGAAAAGATTTTGGTGCGAAATTTGAGGAGCTTTTAGTCGTCGATGATTCTGGTAGGGCCTTTTGGTTATCA
The DNA here is from genome assembly GCA_945885655.1 of Bacteriovorax stolpii. GTDB lineage: Bacteria > Bdellovibrionota > Bacteriovoracia > Bacteriovoracales > Bacteriovoracaceae > Peredibacter. The sequence goes on from CAMCZE010000047.1 coordinate 10,376, forward strand.
GAAAATGTTCCCCATCTTAAAGAAGGTTGGTTAACAACATGAAAGGCCTCGCAAATATAAAAAATGCTTTTGTTGTGATCACAGGTGCCAATAATGGAATAGGTTTTGAATTGGCAAAAATTTATTCAGAACATGGAATTAAGGTTCTGGCCTTGGATCTTCATACCGATCATCTTAATCTTCCTTACGTGCATGCTTTGCAGTTTGATGTGGGGAGTCCTGAGGCATGGGCGAAACTTGAGGGCCATCTTTTTTTCCAAGATGAACATATTAAAAAATGCCCTCTTGTACATTGGTACAACAATGCTGGAATCTCTGGACTTGGTGAGGCCAGTAAACAAAAAATTGAAGAACTTCAAAAAGTTTTTGATGTGAATTTTTGGGGCGTTGTGAGAGGAACAAAATTTGCTTACACCACCATGGGTAAGCAGGATGTGGCCCATCCACGCTCCATTATTAACGTTTCTTCTATGAGTGCTTATATTCCCGCACCTATGATGTCGGCGTACTCATCTTCAAAGGCGGCAACACTTAACTATTCTCGAAGTTTTCAAGAAGAAGTGCAGGACGTAAAAATCCATATTGTCACACCTGGTTTTGTTAAAACAAACATTCTTAACTCTCATGAAACGTTGAGGCTTCCTGAGTGGATGCTCAAACGGGCCTCTGATGTCAAGGATACGGCACGTGGAATCATTAAAGAGGTTTTAGTGGGCAATAAGGAAATTATCCCGGACGAGAACGGCAGGCGTCTTTACAAGCTCTGGCGCCTTGGGCCAACATTGACCCGGAAGCTTTCTCATTACCTGTTAAAATAATCAAAGGATATGTATGAATTACGAAATGACCATCGTGCAATTTTCTAAAATGCTAAAAAACCTAAGTAACATTCTTGATAAGGGTGCGGCCTTTGCTGACTCTAAAAAAATTGAGATGGATGTTCTTTTAAACTCTAGGCTTGCTCCGGATCAATTTAATCTTATCCGCCAGGTGCAGATTGCTTGTGATACAGCTAAATTAGCGGCCGCTCGTTTAACTGGCAAAGAAGCACCAGCACACGATGACAACGAAAAAACGCTTCCTGAACTTAAAACACGTATCGAAAAAGTGATTACGTTCCTACAAACTTTTACTCCCAAAGATTTTGAGACAAATTTGAATGATATTCGTGTGACTCAGCCTCGTTGGGAAGGAAAATATGTAACAGGAACAGAATATCTCATTCAGCACGCGGTACCAAATATTGGTTTTCATGTGACAACAGCTTACGCAATTCTTCGTCATAATGGAGTTGAAGTAGGTAAAAAAGATTATCTTGGTGAGATGCCTTTTAAAAAATAGCTTAAAATACAAAGGCCTCGCTTTAAAACGGGGCCTTTGTTAATGTGTTCTCAGAAATTAATGAAAAACTGTATCCCAAACGGTGTTCAGTCTTGATATGATAAAAATTGGAAGTTAATTTTTTTCTTAGTTTGCTGATGTGTTGATCCACCGTTCTGTCACTCATGATCAAATCAGGCCCCCATACAAGATCCATTAATTGCTCACGGGAAAATACTCTTTCTTCGTGTTTCATCATGAGAATTAAAAGTTTATATTCCAGAGGAGAAAGATCAAGTCTGGTTTTTTTTCCTTCTAAATCTATAGTCACTTTATTTGATTGAAGTTCAACGGTGATATCTTTTTTCGTAAAGATTGATGCACTCTTTTGTTTACGTTTTAAGATCCCTTTAATCCTTGCCATGAACTCCATGGGCTCAAAAGGTTTCTCAATGTAGTCAAGTGCACCCAGTTCAAATGATTCAAGTTTTTTTTGAAGTTGGGTATTTCTGCTGAGTATGAGGACTGAAATATCTTGTTCTTCTAAACGAGCTCGATTTTTCATAAAAAAATCAATGCCACTTCCATCACCAAGTTCAATCTCTAATACAATAAGATCTGGTGTGTTTGTTGCTAAGTAATCAGAAGCGGCCTTAAAGCTTGCTCCTTGATGCAGTTCAAAGGAGTCACGACCATAACTTTTTACAAGATTAAAAATCTCAGAATCGTCATCAATAAGTAAAACATTATCCATGAACCTATTTTACTTATCAATGGCCATATCTGAAACGAAATCTTTAAAATCTTTTCATCAACACATGACCCATCATTTTGTTCTGAGGTTTTAGGGCCTGGACTGCTTTGGTCTTTCACTAAGAATAGTTGATAAAAGAGACTAGTTGTTTAACCTGATTATGAGGCATTATAGAGTACATGAATAAGGGTAGACAGGTTTTTTGTGAAGATGCACTTTTTTGGCTCAAAAATCATGAGACCCAAGAAGGTGAGTCCTATGTGGCCTCAATGCCAGATATCTCAGAGTTTCCGGGCCTTACTTTGGAGCAATGGAAAAACTGGTTTATAGAGATGGCCTGCCTCATCCTTTCGAGGTGCCCAGATCTTGGGGTCACGGTTTTTTATCAATCAGATATTAAATATGAAGGAGAGTGGGTGGATAAGGCCTATTTATGCCAAAAGGCCGCTGAGGCCTTGGGGCATAAGCTCTTGTGGCATAAGATTGTTTGCCGCTCGCCTGCTGGAACCACCACTTTTGGTAGACCCGCATATTCACATATCGTGTGTTTCTCAAAAAAATTTACGGTTGATGTGGCAAAATCTACACCTGATGTATTACTCCATATTGGGGAAAAAACCTGGCAGCGAGGCATGGGACTTGGTGCTGCCCTTATGATTGCCCGCTTTATGAAAGAGGAAGTGGGCACAAAAACGTTGGTAAATCCTTTTTGTGGTGAAGGCAGCATGCTCGTGGCCGCGAATGCTTATCAGATGGACAGTGTGGGAGTTGAGCGAAGTCTAAAACGTGCTGAAAAAGCACGAAAACTCTCTCTAAATGAAAACAGAGATGGTTTTAATTAGGTGCCAAATTGTCACTGTATAATTTATACGGCACAGGCAAAGTTTTTATTCAAAAAAATTTTTTTTAAGGTAAATACGCTTCATTACTCATCAACACAGGAGCGTTCTGATGAAAACAACTTTAGTAGTTCTATTCTCTTTTTTAACACTTTCAGCATTTGCTGATCACAATAGACATGGATCAAATCAGGGACATTCTCCTCGAACGGTTCATTCAGTTCCAAGAGGCGGCGCAGTTGTAACTCCACGTGGACATGTTGTCACTCCAGGACGTCGTCGATCAAACAGACCAAGATTTGTTGGGCCTCGTTATAATCCTCCAGGCTCTTTTCGTCGTCTTCGCACATCATATAGAGTGATTCCCGTTATCACTGGATTTTCTTGTTCATTTGCTACTCTTTATAGAAATGGATATCCAGTGCATAACTTTTATTCTGTCCTTGATTGTAGACAAGCTGTTGCAGACATCTACAGCACAAGTGATTTTTGTGATTACGCTAGTCTTTATGACCAGTCGGGATTATTACAAGCAACGTTCAGCTCAGGTTATGAATGCCGTGAAGCTCTTGGTTGGTATTACTAAAACAACAATAAGGGCCACATTTTTGTGGCCCTTATATTTGTGTACTCACTCATCATCATCGTCCCCATAATCTGATCCACTTGTTGAAGATCCACTGCCTCCGCCATCAGATGAAGTTGGAGTTTCTCCTGTTTCTGAATCATTGGTTCCCCCAGTTCTTGAACCGCCACCAGTATCACCACTTGTTTCGCCTTCGCCTGGAGAAGCGGGCCTGTCCTGGCCTTCAATAACATCTCCTACTGGCCCTGGAATTTGTCCATTATCAGATGTACCAGGAAATGAAGTGACCTTTTGAAAGACGCCGCAGGCAATAGGAAGCATTTGAGGAGCTTTAAATCTTCCCATGCCGGCCACTGTATCAGGAAGATTTGTACTTGTGAGAA
>CAMCZE010000048.1 GCA_945885655.1 Bacteriovorax stolpii
CATCGCTTTTACGCGAGTTTCACTCTTAAGAGTTTCACGAATCTTTTGAATCTGATCCTGATAGTCTCCGCCCTCAAGTATAGAGAGGACGTCTCCCAACATATTGGCGCCATACTTATTCTTAACTTGCGCCATGACTTCATTTTGAAGTTCATTAAGTTTACTTGGTCTAGCAGGTTCAGGAGGAAGAACTTTACCAGGAAATAATCTAGGTTTTGACACTTGAATATTATTAATACTGGCATCTTCAACTACAAATTTCATTCGTAAAAGTGCATTCCAAAGATATTGGAAGTGCATGTTCCCAATCTCTAGAAGGTTATGGGTAGGTTTGTTTTTGTCAGTCACTTGTAAACGATTCATATCAAATGAACCCCGAATGAAACTGGTGTTTACAGAGTCAACATTCACTTCGGCACCATTGGCCTGAGTCCCCACATATTCAACGATTGACTTTAAATGACGGTCAAAATAATAGCTGAAATAAATAAAAGTGATAAGACAAAGAACGAACACAGGAATGATCGCTTCGAATCGAATAGGACCTTTATTCTTAACTTTTTTTTCTGTTTGTTTAGTTTCGGTCATAATAATCTCCGCTTAGTTCCACTTGTATTGATCGTACTTGTAATACCATTGATAAAACTTTGTTGCTTGCAGGGCCTTCCAAAGTTTTGTCTCTTTAAAACGAGCGACAACAATCTCACGGTATTTGACGATAAAGTACTGACTGAGCAGAAATACAATTGGGGCCAATAAAAAAGTAATCACTGCAGATCCCATAACAATTGAATTATTAAAACGAGTATAGGGAATCAAAGGAATATTATAGAGAGTCGTAAAAAGACCCTTAAGAGATTCCATTTCTAAAACTTGTTTTCCTACAGAATGAAAAATGGGATCAAGAAGAAATGCTGTGAATTTGAAAAAGAACGCCATAATAAGGGCCGCTCCAATTTGAATTCTGAAAAAGAAAAGTATTAAGAAGATCAGTAAACTGTGTAAGGACAAGACCGGAGTCATGCCTAAAATGAATCCACACGTCATCCCGGCGGCGAGGGAAATGTTCCCAGTATCTGAGTTTAGTAACTTAATGAAGGCAAAGAGCTGTTTAAGAATCAAGCCCATGATCACTCCCTATGTTTTTAAATAACAAAATTTTAAAATTACAGAGGGCATTTGACCATAAGAAAGCACTAAGCCATCGTAAATTCATGCTTTTGGTATTTCAGGCACAAGTCATTTTTTCAGGACCTAAGGTCCAGTTCAGCTTTTTAGACTAAGATACATAAAATTTTAGGAGTTCCCATGAAGAGCTTAATTCTAGGTATATTAGTCCTTATTTTGTTAATTAGTGCCGTAAGATCTGAAGAGCTTGCTGATAGGCATAAAGTTCTTTGTGATATTCCAGAAATTAAGTCACTCATGGCCGGACCTGATTCTTGTCAAGTTTTAGTAACCCCGGTGTCAGAAAATGAGAGCAAACATATCTGCACTGGTGTTTCTCCAGCGGAAGCAAATTGTGAATTTGATATTGTGATTAAAAACCAGTCGGCAAATATTAAGATGAAGTGTATGAAAACGGCTGAAGCACCTTATGAGGCAGAATTCAAGGCAGAGGTCATCGTTTATAATGTTTCGGTTCTTATTACGGATGCTAATGATCAGACTTACTTTATAAATAATCCGAGAACTTTCAAACTTTTTACGAACCTAACGATAGATATCGATATCATTGAGAATATTGATGGATCAACGCCATTAGGGGCGATTAACTTTGCGGGAATGAATTTTGAACATGTTGAGTGCCACTAGTTATTTTTGGATTTGGCTTTTAGTCAGCCGCTCAAGCTGAAAGCGGCCGTCAGTTTTAAACCAATCGTTTCCTGTTCCGCGTCCTACAGGTTTAAAAAGATCTGTAACTATTTTTCCATCTTTCATGATTGATTCATCAATGTGCACGAGCTTAACTTCTCCTGTAATAAGAGAGCCACTCCCAGGCGTTTTTCCGTAACAAAGCATGTCTCGGAAGACACATTCAAAATGAATAGGGGACTCTTTGAGGCGTTTGCTTTTTATTAATTGTGAATCAATCGGAGTGAGTCCTGAAAATTTAAACTCATCCTCACCATACGAAAGCTCGGTAGATGTAAGATTAATTTTTTCATAATTATCTTCAGTGCAAAAATTAAGAACAAACTCTTTTTCGCGAAGAATGTTTTTAACTGTGTCTTTCATTTCACCATCGGAGCTTCTAATCATAGGACAGAAGGCGATGATCATAGGCTGTGCTGAGATGGCAGTAAAAAAAGAGAAAGGTGCCAGATTATTACTACCATCGATATTGAGAGTCGAGATGACTGCTATGGGACGAGGAAGGATCGAGCCAATGAGAAACTTATAATTATCAGCAAAATCACCATCAGTTTTGTATGTTTTCATGGATTGATCATAGAATAAAAAAAGGAGACCTGAAAGGTCCCCATTTGGTAAAAATAAAAGATTAAAAATCTACAGAAAGCTTACCGCTGATCTTATTCACACCAATTGTGCGTGAGAATTCAAGACCTAAACGCATAAAGAATAATTGCGCGTTTGCACCAAGGACCATATAGGCACCAGTACTATCCACTGTCTCTGTTTGATTGTTTGAGAAGGCAAAGATGTCTATGCCCCCAGCTGCTTTTACTTTAACTTTTGACTCAGTCCGGGCAAACCCAGCTTTCACATATGGAGTAAAAAATGCAAATCTCTTACTGGCCGCTACCCAAAGAAGACGAGACTGACCTTCAAGAGTAATATTAGAGTCAACGCTCACTCCAGCACTAGTAATTGCTTGATCAAAACTTACTTCAGCATTTGAAGCACTTAAACCAATGGCAAGATCTAGTGGAAGACCAAAAAATCCGCCGGCATTCCAACCGATGCTTCCTGATTTACTCTCAACATCAACATCACTGATTTCTCTGGATGGAAGAACAGCAATTTCAGCAAAAAGATCAAAAGGGAAATGAACACGACTCATAAGGCCTGCATGATAAATGCTTCTGAAGTTTCCACCGTCTTCGCCTGCTTCATCAACAACATCAGAAAGTGCAGGAGAATTAGTTCTCCCTGCAACTAAACCAACTTCAACTCCCCAAACACCTTCAGTCTCTGGGGCTGCAACAACTGTATGAGAAAAGTTGACGGCAAATTCATTTGCCACTCTTTCAAGATTTCCTTTACTTACGTTTTGAATCTCTGGACCAGCGGCAAAAGTGGATAAAGACATGACCGATAAAAGTCCAAGTGTTAACTTTCTCATATTTCTCCCTTAGAAAATGGATAACAACATTCTCTCGTCATTACCCATTCCGCGAAAGAGGAAAATATAGCTATTGATTCATCCAGCTCTTCCAGTATGAAGTATTCTCAGACCGTGCAAAATGCTCGGTCATTTCGAGAGGGTTTTGTGTATCAATCATGACGGCGAACTCATCAGTAAATTCTTTTTCATTGGCCTTTGCAAAAGCTTTGGGATGAGGGCCATGGTTAATGCCCTGGGGATGATAAGTAATGGCCCCTGTTTCAATGTTATCTCGAGAGAAAAAATCCCCTTGATGATAAAAAAGCACTTCATCATAATCAATATTTGAATGGTAGAAAGGAACTTTTAAAACTCCTTCGGAAGTATACTCAAGTGGTCGTGCCACAAATGAGCAGATCACAAAATTTTTGCAAACAAAAGTTGTGTGGCCCGACGGAGGAATATGATAACGATGGGAATTGATCGGACAAAAGTCATAGATAGACAGTTTCCAAGGATATACAGATCCTTTCCATCCTACGACATCAAGAGGGTTAAACGGATAAGTCACTCTTGTTAGTTTCCCTTTGTACTTAATATCGATAAGGTATTCGGATTTTTCTTGTTCACTTCCTACTGCAGCATCAGGAACATATTTAGCGGTTTGATCATATAAGGCATTAGGACCAAGAATTCCACGAGATGGTTCTTCAAATTCTGATTTTGATTCTATTTTAAGGATTTTGCAGGGTTTAAGGAGATATGTCTTATAAGTTGTTCCACGTGGGATAATGATGTAATCACCTTTTTGGAAAGGGACGTGTCCATATGTTGTTTCAATACGGCCTTCGCCTTCATGGATAAAAAACAATTCATCATGATCAGCATTACGAAAAAAAGTTTCTGGATCTTTTGTTATAGTGCCAAGGAAAATTTCAATGTCATGATTATAGAGAATCTTAACAAAACGGTTTTGTAATTCTTTTTGATTAAATAGAGATGGAAGGTTGCGAGGTTTTAAATCTCCAACAATATGGGACCAGTCCGTTGGTTTGTTCTCATGATATAGATGGGAGACTCGACCGAAAAATCCTTTGCGGCCATGTTCTTCTTCATACATGCCTTCAGGGATTTTGACGTGGGCCTGTTTGGTGTAAACACCACTGGCCTTAAAGTTCTCTGTCATGATCTATCCTTATGGTTTGGGATTTGGAGTTCCCACAATGTTTTTTAATGTTCCAATTTTATCGATACTAAGTTCTAAAAGGTCCCCAGGTTTAATCCATTTATCTAGTTCTAAACCACATCCCGTTCCTACTGTGCCTGAACCAATAAAGTCTGTGGCCCGGACCCATTCTTCCATTCCCATATGCTCAATCATTTCTGCCCAGCTATAATGAGAGTCCCCTGATTGTCCGCGAGACCATTCGACACCATTAACAGCAGCAGTCATAAGAAGATTGGGTTCTTCATAATTAAATTCATCATATGTCACAATGACTGGACCCATAATGGAGCACCAGTCTTTACCTTTGGCCGGGCCAAGACGAATGGACATTTCTTTTTTTTGAATATCACGAGCAGAAATATCATTCAGGATGGTGAAACCAAAGATATGATTTTTAATATCTTTGCCTTTAATATTTTTACCGTCTCTTCCAATCACCAACCCTAGTTCGAGTTCATAATCCAATTGTTGGGAATAAAAGGGCCAAGGAATCGTTTCTTCATTGCCGATAAAACCTGTTGTTCCGCCTTTGTAATAAGCAGGGATTTCAAACCAGGCAGGGGGAATTTCTTCTTTGCGTTTTGCAAAACCAATCTTTACGTGTTTTTCATGAGCATAAAAATCACGGTACATAGCGATCTCATCTAGGGGAACATCAAAACTTAGATTTTTTGCATCTAACAAATGAACGGCAATGTCCCCACCTGCGAGTGTCTTAAGGATTCCGGCCCTTGAAAGTTGTTTATAGAGTTCAAGGGTCTCGTGAAGTTTTGGAATAGCGGCTTCTTGGTATTGACGCAGGAACTGAGCGAGGGATGAAGGCGCAAATAGTTTTGCACGATTGCTTACGTCATAATATCCAAGACGTTCAAACTCGGCCTGCCAGATAAGGTTTACATCAATCAGGACTTTTTCATCATAAAAAAGTCCGAGTCTCTTTTGCATACCAAATGGAGTCGGACGTTTATAAGTGCAGACTTTCATTTATGATCTCCAAATTTTTTATAATAAAGTGGCAGAACAGAATTCATGGCTTCATAAAAATGGTCCATTTCTTCTTTGTTCCCGAGAGAGATGCGAATATGGTCAGGCATAAGGTTAGCGGCCAACGGACGAATGATGACACCAAAATTAAGCAACTCTTCATACAGATATTGGCTTTTTTCCTTAGAGCCAGTTTTAAACGTAATAAAATTTGTTACTGACGGAATGGGATTAAAACCAACCTTTGAAAGGAAATCCATAAGAGCGTGATACTGTACGCGATTATTTGCCAGTGTGCGAATTAAGTGGGGATGATCCTTTAGGGCACCGTAAGCACCTTTTTGAGCAATAAGGCTTGGTTCAAAGGGAAGTTTCACTTTATGAAGATTACCTATGAGATAATCGTGTCCGAAGCCATATCCACACCGAATGCCGGAGAGACCATATGCTTTAGAAAAAGTTCTGAGAGTGATGACATTATCATATCGATAGGTCATAGAATCTGGGTAGTCTTCTTGCCCTTGAGCAAATTCAAAATAAGCTTCATCTAAGATTACGATCGTATGACTCGGAACATGTTTCATGAGAAAATCAAATTCCTCTCTTGTGATGTAAGTACCGGTGGGATTGTCTGGATTGGCAATGTAAACAATCTTAGTATTTGGTGTGATCTCTTTGGCCATGGCCTTAACGTCGTACTTATAATCGGCTTGTCTTGGAACTTGAATCAACTTTGCTCCCACTGACTTGGCCAAAATTAAAAATCCAATAAAAGTACTTTCACTGGTGACAACTTCTTCATTGGGCTGAAGAAAAGCACGTACAATATAGCCCATAATTCCTTCAGAACCATTACCGAGAATGATGTTCTGAGGTTTTAATTGATAAAGTTCTGCTAAGGAGTTTTTTAACTGATGGGCAAACATGTCTGGATAGCGATGTACGTCCCAGAGAGCATTTGTCATTTCACGAATGGCAAAAGGTGAAGGACCCAGTGGATTTTCATTACTGGCGAGTTTTGAAATTTTTGTGAGACTCTTTTCGCGGGCCAACTCTTCAATGGGTTTTCCGGCCTGATAAACTTCTAATTTTTCAATGTATTCTGGAACGAGTTTTTTCATAGAGTAATGCTAGTCTATTGATACTCCTTTTTGAAGATGTCTTTTCGGGGATCAAACATAGGGTCAATTTTTTCATTTTGTTTTTCCTCTCTTTCTTCTTGTTTTTGTCTTTCTAAGATTTCTTTTGATTGTTCCATCTGTCGTATATTCTGACGGGACTTTTCTTTTCTATTTTGTATGAATTCTTTGCGGTTTTCCTCCTCACGTTGCTGTAGCTGTTGCCGCAACACTTCACTGTCAGGTGAAAAAGCTAGCTGCAAAGGAAGTATGAGAAGTATCAATATTAAATTTCGCATTTGTTCCTCCTTAAGGATGTAAGATTTTATCTTGTCCCACATGGTCATTTAGAGTGGTCACTCCTTGCATTCTAGCGCAACTTGCACAGCAGAAAATTGAATCTCCGTCTTCAAGACCATGTCCCATGATCCGTATGCCACATGTGTGGCAATTTGGTGCAAGTTTATGGATGGCACATTCAAAACTATCAAATGTATATTTTTGTGCATTCATGGTGACATAAAAAACTTTTTCATAGGCATTTCCGCAACCTTCACATCTCTCCATAACAAACCTCCTAGGATTGTTATAATTAATTTGCAAATTTGATGCCTTTAATAACCTGATCAATACAGACGGGATTCTGTTTATTCATTGAGGTAGACTTAAGTCATTAGTTACGCTCTCCTAGATATAGATTTATTTATTAGGGAGAAAAATATGAAAAAAAAATGTTTTATGATTTCGACTCTGTTTTTAGTCTCAACTGCATTTGCAGGTCCCGCTAAAATTATGCATCAAACTTCAGACTCGGCCATCGTTCGTATGGGGGCAAGTGATTCTCATCTTGTTTGGCAAGAAGTGGGGAACCAGGGTTCTGAGCGTTATGTATATACTCTTGATACTCGAAGTGGAAGAAAGAGTGCTGTGGATGCAGGCAGACGTCCTTTTGGGCCTCAGGTTTCAGGAGGGATGTTGATTTATGGGGCAGGAAGAATCAATAGTGGTGTGATTGTTTCCATGTATGATTTTGTGACAAATCGTACATTTAATTTACAAGCAAATATGGGATGGATCAGTGAGCCTGCCATCCAAGTTTTAAAACAAGCAGATGGAAAAGATTTAGTTCGAGCTGTTTGGGATTGGTCTTTTGATATTTACGGTGAGGGCATGGAGATTGTTCTTTTTGAAGGAGGCAGAGATGGTAAAGGTTCAAAACGTATTTTAGTAAAAGGACCGATTGAATTAAGAGATTCTATTCCTCCTGAATATCATGGATCTGTTTTAAGCGAGTATCCAGAATTGAGTGGAGACATAATGGTTTTCCAAAATAATGAATATGGTACTCCAAGCATTTATCGTATGGACATTAAAACGGGTACAATCAAAAGACTTGCACCTTCCATTTTTTATCAAGAGCGTCCACATGTTGATGGTAAACATACAGTTTGGGAGGAAAGTGAGAAAGGATTTGCGATTTCCAACATCAGCTCTATCTTTCTTCATAATGCCGAAACTAATGAAGTGAAGATGATCAATCAAGATCCTGGCTTTCATTTTCAAGTTCGCATTAAGGGTAACTATGTTCTTTATGGTTCAAAAAGAGAACCTATGCCTAATACCCCCAGCTTAATAGTTTATGATATCGCTCTAGGCATTGAATATAATGCAAATAAATGTTTTCCAGGCTCACTTTTTGACTATGCGGCCATCGATACTGGTTTGTATGCAGCTCAGAGAATGCAAAATGGAAACTCAAGATTGTTATTTGCAACATGGGATCAATTAAAAGCTGGTTGTCAGTAAAAAATAGAAAAGCCTGCCAAATTGGCAGGCTTTTCTATAATGACTCTGTTACTGTGTGCTGATGAGAAAGTTTAGTCTGATTGAAAAAACAAACGAGATTTATCTTTATCCAACACCAGTGGTTCAGAATAAAAAATATCTTATCAGTTGTGCGAATCAACATGAAGCCCAAAGAATAAAAGAACTCATTGATTCTCACACAGTTAAGCATCCTGACTCAGACATGAGTGATTTTATTGTTGAAAAAATTCATACTGATGGCAGAACCCAAATTCTTAAACTTAAAACATAGTCTGACGCAAAGCTTTATCCCTTGAACCCCTATACTGCCTCCGCTATAGTGTCCTCACTAAAAAAGTGAGGACATATGAAACTTCTCGAAGGTAAAAAAGCTTTAATTCTAGGCTTGGCCAATGATCGCTCCATCGCATGGGGGATTACAAAAGCGCTAAGAGAACAAGGGGCCTCAGTAGCTCTTTCTTATATGAATGAGGCCATCCATAAGAGAGTGGATCCACTATCTAAAGAAGTGGGTGCAGATTTTATTTTTGAAATGGATGTTACAAATGATGCTCATTATCCCGCAATGAGAGAAACAGTAATCAAAAATTGGGGCAAGTTTGATATTTTAGTTCATTCATTGGCTTTTGCTGATAAGGAAGATTTGGGTCGTGCGTTTATGCATACCAGTCGTAAAGGTTATCTTATGGCATGTGATATCTCAGCTTTCTCGCTCGTTGGGATGGTAGACTCACTTCATGATCTGATAAACGACAATGGCTCAGTTATCAGTATGACTTACTATGGTTCTCAAAAAGTTATAAAAAATTACAATGTTATGGGTGTAGCAAAAGCTGCGCTTGAGGCCTCTACGAGATATTTGGCCTATGATCTTGGACCGCGTGGAATTAAGGTCAATTGTATTTCTGCTGGACCTATTAAAACGCTTGCAGCTTCTGGAATATCTGGTTTCAGAACACTTTTATCCCAGGTTGAAGAAATTGCTCCGATGAAAAAAAATGTGACACCTGAGGACTGTGGTGGAGCGGCGGTTTATCTGGCTTCCCATCTTTCAGGTGGAGTTACAGGCCAAGTGCTTTATGTCGATTCAGGATTAAATATTCTTGGTGGAATCTAGATGAAATATGAGTTTGGTCAATTCACTCCTGATCATCTCGCAAAAATGAAAGAAGGCGTAGAGCTTTTTAACGAACAAAAATACTGGGAATGTCATGAATCCCTAGAAGATGTTTGGATGGAAGATCGAAACGATCCCGCTCGTAACGTTTATTGGGCAGTCATACAGGTGGCCGCAGCTTGTATTCACTATAGAGATAAAAAATTGATTGGCGCTCAGGGCATGATTTTAAAGGCCAAGGAAAAATTTAATCGTTGTCGTGATCAAAATATTTTAACGGATCTCGCCTTCACTTACCTTGATTGGCATGAGCTGGAAATGATTGTTGCTGGAATTAAAGACAAAGATCCAGAGCTATTTGAATTTGAGCCTTTGTTTAATTTTCGTTTTAAAAATTATAGGAGTTTTTGATATGCTTTGGTTAACTGTTGTAGAATGGCTTTCGCGCCTGGTATTTATTCTCCTTATAGGTCTTTCATTTTGGTCAATTTCTATCATTATTGAAAGAAGACGTTTTTTTAAAGATTTAGAGCTTCCTCTGGATGAATATAAAAGAAATATTCGTAATCGTGTGAAGATGATTAAAGATGATTCTTTGTTCGGTAAAATGTTTGTTGAAATTGAGGCGGTTAAAGGTTCTGATAAAATTGATAAAGCTTTTGATGTCTTTCTGACGGAAGAAAGAAAAGCTCTTGAGAAGGGGCTTCCAGTTCTTGGAACACTCGGATCAACAACTCCTTTCATAGGTCTTTTGGGAACAATCTTAGGAATTATTGTTAGTTTCGGTGAGTTGTCTCAAGGTTCAGCTGGAACAAATTCAGTGATGTTTTCATTAGCTGAATCTTTGGTTCTTACTGCTGCAGGCTTGATCGTTGCTATTCCAGCTGTTGTCGCCTTTAATTTTTATTCAAGAAAGGCTAAACAAGTGATGAGTGAAGCTTCTAGTCTGAAAGATCTTTATATCGCTTATAAGGACTAATTTATGGCAGGTAAAAGTTTTGATCCTAATGAATTAGGGGATGGAATTAATGACATTAACATCACTCCATTCGTGGATGTGGTTTTAGTCTTACTTGTCATCTTTATGGTGACAGCACCAGTAATGATTAAGGAAAGCCTAAAGGTAAATTTACCTAAAACACTGACTTCGGATATAACGAACAAAACCTCATCCATCGGAATTGCTATTACTAAAGAAGGGCAAGTTCTATTTAACGGAAAACTTATGAGTGATGAAAGTTTGTTAACTGAACTCAGGCGTCTTGCTGTCTCTGCTCCAGAGACCAACTTTCTTATTAGTGCAGATGTAGATTCAAGGCATGGTGATGTCGTGCGCATGATTGATCTATTGAAACGAAATAATCTTAATCGTTTTGCCTTGCAGGTAGAAAAAATTAAAAATGAATAGTTATGTTTTAAAACCATGGCATTCTTCTTTCCTTATTCATTTGGCCGTGGCGGGATCTTTTTTTTTATTAACGTTATTTAAATTTTCCTCTAGTGAAATGATTGAAGTGCCTATTGAAATTGTGGCACCAAAAGAGATTCAGAATCTAGATGAAGTACAGGATAAACCGAAAGTCGTTTTAAAATCAGTGAATAAAAATGTAGAGAGTAATAAATCGGCGAGAGAAATTTTTGGTGCATCTAGAAATTCTTATACTGATGAAGCTGGAGACGTTTCGGCCAAGAAGGGTAATACCTTGGCCAAAGAAGTAGATGTGTTGGAGCTCAAAGACTCAGACGCTGACTCGCTTCCGGCCCCAACTGAAGAATATCTAGTCTCACAAATGCCAGTCGTGATTTCAGAAGTTAAACCTAATTACCCTAAAGAAGCGAAAGAAAAACAAATTGAAGGTTCGGTGGCACTAGATGTACTGGTTGATGATAAAGGATTTGTTCGGCAGGTAAGTATTTTGCAAGGACCAGAAATTTTTAGAAATGGTGCTCTTGAGGCCATGAAAAAATTTCGTTTTAGGCCTGCTTTGGTGGACGGGAAGTCTGTTGCAGTAAGAATTCGCTATATTTTAAAATTTGAGTTGGAGTTTTGATGCCTTGGTTATTTATATTTTTGTTCACGAGTCTTTCTTGGGCCCAAGAAACAATTTCAATTAAGGGAGAACTGGTTGAAAAGGGTACCCGTAAGGTTCTCCCCGAAGTAAATCTTTTCCTCCTGCCTCATAAAATTAAGAGTACAACAAATGCGAAAGGGGAATTTTCTTTTGATAATGTCCCGAAAGGTGATTGTACTTTAATTATTAACTTTTCTGGTTATGACCGTTTAGAGAAACAAGGCGTTTGCTCATCATCGTCTATTGAAATGGCGATTTATCTTGAACGTACTTCTTACACAACTTTTGAAACCACTGTTACGGGTAAAGTTAACAAACGTGATGATCAGACTCAAAGTATAACTCAAGAAGAATTTATCAAAGCACCAGGTTCATTTGGTGGAGATCCTGTTCGTGCAGCTCAGAATTTACCCGGTGTGGCCCAGTCAGGTGCAAGTGCGCAGATCATTGTTCAAGGTGCGAGTCCAGATGATACAGGTTATGTGATCAACGGGCATAGAGTGCCTTTAGTTTTTCACTTCGGTGGACTTTCAAGTGTGATTATCCCACAAGCAGTGGATCGAGTTGATCTATTGCCAAGTGGTTACGGACCAGAATTCTCTCGTGCAACAGGAGGAATTATTGGACTCACGACTAAAGAACCACAAAAAGATCGTTTTCATGGCCTTGCATTTATTGATCTTCTTAATTCTGGTTTTATGTTTGAAGGACCAGTCGGGGAGAAGTCAAGTTTGCTTGTGGCCGGCCGTTATAGTTACATCGGTCAGGTTTTAAAAGTAGTTGCAAAAGAAAATGATGATTTTGAAATAACGGCAGCACCAACTTATTATGATTTTACTTCTATCTTCACCAGTGAGATCAATGAAAAAAATAAATTTAAAACCACTCTTATTGCCAGTAAGGATGAGCTAGAACTTATTCTAAATAAAGCGGCCAGATCTGATCCCCAACTTCGAGGGGATTTTTATACTCGTACAGAGTTCTTTAGGGTTATTCCACAAATATCAACTCAGTTAAATGCTAAAACGAAGATGGATCATTCCCTAGGTTTAGGAAAAGATTCAATCCTTGTGAATATCAATGGCAGGTATTTGGATATTAATTCCAATGTCATTTCTCATAGGTCTGAACTCGTCAATGAATGGAAGCCCACCTATAAAACCTATCTCGGTCTAGATAATCAGTTTAATAGTTCTAAAGTAAGGATTAATCTTCCAAGTAGTTATTCAGTTGGAGGAGTTTCGTCTCCATTTTCTGTTGGTGAGAACCGCCGTTTTGAAATAAAAGACACCACCACTCTATTGGGGGCCTATTTAAGGCAAGAAATAAAAACGTCGGAAAATTCTAAATGGACTTACCTTCCAAATCTGAGAGTTGACCATTTTAGTGTTAATGAAGACACCATCCTACAGCCGCGTTTTCAGCTTCGTTATTATTGGGATCCAAGTCTTCTCCTGAGAGGATCATGGGGTAAGTACGTACAACCTCCTCGGCCTCAGGAAGTTGCAGAGTATGTTGGAAATAAAAATATCAGATCTCCCTATGCTTTCCATTACACAACTGGTTTTACAAAAGATTTTCGTCAGAATACAAATCAAGGCCTAGAGTTCACTAATAATTATTTTTATAAAGAACTTAAAAATCTGATTTATCCCAATATTCAAAAAAATTATGACAACTCTGGAACGGGCACGATTGTAGGGAGTGAAATTCAAGCAAAGTATCGTAAGGGTGAGTACTCAGCACAAGCGGTTTACACATATTTGAAAAGCCGAAGACATGTTTCAGGACTCGGTACACATCCCTCAGAATTTGATCAAACACATAATATTAATCTGATTGGCTCTCGATCCATGAATAAATGGACATTTTCGGGGCGTTTCCGTTTTGTAACAGGGAATCCTTATACACCGATTGAGAGTTCTTCTTATGATAGTGATAATGATGTTTTTATTCCACTTAGAGGCGGGATTTATACCGACAGATTTGATGATTTCAAAGCTCTTGATATAAGAATTGATCGTAAGTTTGTATATGATAAATGGATTTTAACTGCCTATCTGGATGTTCAAAACTTATTGAATGCGGAGAACTCACAGAACATAAATTATTCATATGATTATTCTCAGAAAAAGAAAGTGAGAGGTCTGCCTATTTTACCGACTGTTGGTGTAAAAGGAGAATTTTAAATGAAATATTTAATACTGCTTTTAATTGTGATCTCTTGTGGTGATGACAAATTGAAAAAAGTTGAAGAGCTTGATGGTTTTCGCATCATCGGAATCACATCTACTACTCCCGAAGTTGCTCCTGGTACCAACGGAGTAGCATTAAAAGTCTACGTTTCAGATACAAAAGGCGGAGGAAGAGTCATTGATGGAACGGTAGAGGCCTGTATAGATCCAGGCATCTCTTTTGGCGCCTCTGTTGGATGCAGTCATGATCCTACTAAGGTTTCTGGTGTTTATAGCATCAATACCGCAAGTGATTTGGATTTAGGGGCGGCCAATCTTTTTACTGGTCTTGCC
>CAMCZE010000049.1 GCA_945885655.1 Bacteriovorax stolpii
GTTAGATGTTTTTAAAATCGTTCGCAGCCTAAATGGTTTACTGTCCTTGTTAGCTTTAAATCAATTAGGAGAGATATTATCTGCAATGGAAGGATATTTAACCACGATTCAACCTCAGCTTCAGAGTCGGTCCAAAGAGCAGCTGGTAGGTGATACCGAACTGCTTAGCAAGACGATAGAGCTGGCATGGAGTCTGCGAGAGAGTATCTTGGAGAATGGTACTGAAGAAATATTCTTTACTGAAGAAATGAACCAGCAACAGTATTTGCAGATGATGCAGGTCTTAAGAGGTTAATGAATCATGAAAAAGTTTAAAATTTTATGTGTCGATGATTCCAGATCAGTACATGCATTTTTGCAAGAGTGTTTGGCCCCTATCTCCGAAAGTCTCGAGCATGCGTATAATGGCCAAGAAGCAATAGATATACTAAAGACAAATCTTAGTGCATTTGACTTAATTATACTCGATTGGGAAATGCCGATAAAGGATGGCCCAACGACCTTTACCGAATTAAAAGTGATGGGTCTTAAGACGCCTGTATTTATGTTGACGTCAAAAAATAACCCATTAGATATTATACAGATGGTGGAAGCCGGTGTGGCCGAGTACATGATGAAGCCATTTACAGCTGATATTGTGATTGAAAAAATTAAACAAATTTTAGGTTAATATGGAAAATTATGCAATTTTGAAATTTTTCGCAGCTTATATTGAAGCCCAGCTTGGTATTGTGTATGTGGAAGCAAACTATTATCAGTTGGAATCTCGACTCAAAGATATTGCGACTCAATTAGGTTATTCAGATATTCATGCACTTCATCTGGCAGCACTCCCAGGTATTACAGGACAGATGAAATCCTTGTTACTTGATATTGCAACCAATAATGAAACGAGTTTTTTTCGTGATCAGGCCATCTTTAAAGCGCTAAGTGAGTTTATCATTCCTGATTTGATGAAATCAGGAAATAAAAGTGTGATTCAATTATGGTCAGCAGCTTCAAGTTCTGGACAGGAAGTTTATTCAATCGCGATGGAAGTTGATCAGGCGAGGCGGCTTAATGCATCGATCCCTCGGTTACAAATATTGGCCTCAGATGTTTCTGATACTATCTTAAAGCGCGCGGAATCGGGTATCTATTCACAGCTTGAGGTTCAGCGTGGTTTGTCGGCACGTTTAATGGTTCAATATTTTGATAAAAATGAGCAAGACCAATGGGTGGTGAAAAGATCTCTTAAGGATGGCATTAGTTTTCAGAAGTTAAACTTGCTTCATGCTTGGAATTCTATAGGTCCATTTGATATTGTTTTCTGTCGTAATGTCCTGATTTATCAAAGTGTCGAAAGCAAAATTAAAATTATTAAAGAGATCTGGAATCACTTAAGTCCAGGGGGGTATTTAATCTTAGGAGCTGCTGAAAGTCTTTTTGGTCTTTCACAAGATTTCGAGCAAGTAGTGCACGGATCTGCAGTCTTTCAAAGGAAAAAGTCGAGCTAACGCCGTCGTAGAGATATTTTTTGAAGTACGTTAAAATATGATAAGAAATATAAAAGTGGAGGATTAATGTTTAATACTAAATCAAAGGTTTTAGTCGTCGATGATATGTCGACGATGAGAAAAATTATTTCGAAAATTCTTAAGGAACTAGAGTTTACTGACATTTCAGAAGCTGTAGATGGTGAGGATGCTTGGATGAAAGCACTTGAAGCGAATCCACCTTTTGACTTAATAATTTCTGATTGGAATATGCCAAATTGTAGTGGGCTGGATTTTTTGAAAAGAGTGAGAGCTCATGACAAATTAAAGAAGACGCCTTTTTTATTAGTTACGGCCGAGTCAGAGCAACAACAAGTTCTTGAAGCGGTTTCCAGTGGCGTTGATCAGTATATTGTGAAGCCTTTTTCCAAAGAGAGTTTGAAGCAGAAGTTGGAAATAGCTTATAAAAGAGTTGCCAAGAGAATTGGGGCTTAAAAGTATAATAATATTCGAAGGGACTATACGTGAAAGATGTTGCCTCGGGATTTATTCAAGCGTTTGTGGATGCGACTATTTATGCATTTAAAGCACAGGTAGGTGTTGATGTCGTACCAGGGAAAGTCATTGTATGTGATCAACATAATGAATATAGTGGAGATATTTCTGGCATTATTTCGATAGTGGGAGATAAAGTTAATGGTTCCTTTGTTATTTCTTTTACGGAAGAAACTTTCTTGAAAGTGATGTCTAAGATGTTGGGAGAAGCCTTTACAAGTCTAACTCCAGATATCCTGGATGGAGCAAGCGAGATGACAAATATCATTTTTGGTAAGTCTAAGGTTCCTTTGAACGAAAAAGGCTTTGGAATTAAGATGGCGCTTCCAACGGTTGTGTCCGGAAAAAACCATCACCTATCATCATTATGCAATGGACCAGTTGCTGTTGTTAAATTTGAGAGTGACCTTGGTGGGTTTTTGATAAAAATTGGTCTTAACCGTTTATAGGCAGTTGGCAGGTTTTATATGGTCGAGATACAGAGTTATAAAATCATCCCCTCGGATGGATATATTACAATCCGATTAATTGGCGTCTGTGATGTTTATAATATGGGAAATGTTAAATCCGAAGTGAATGCATTTCTAGATGATCTCTTTTTTCATATGGTAATAAATTGTGAGAACCTTGCCTCGCTTTCTGAAAAATGGATTAGAGAACTGATAAATATACAATTATTATTAAAGAAAAATATTAAATCTTTTCGATTTATTTTTTTTAATGCTCAAATCATTGAGGTATTAAATCTCGATGGTTATACATATATGTGTATAACTAATATCTTTCCTCCATGACAGCTACAACCTGCATCCTCAAATTCTTGTTTCGTGAGGAGTGGAAGGTTCAAAGTTCAGCTTTTAGCACAACTCCAGTACTTAGTGCTGAAGAGTTTATGACGGCCAATGATTTAGTAACATACGCAACGACTGAATCAAGTTGCCTTGTGTTGGTGGCAATTAAAGATAAAAGCGATGTTCTTCAATTAGCAAATTTTATCAAACTTTCAAAAACGGTGGCAAAAGATATTCAGATTAAAACCTTGGTTGTGAATTTTTCTGGTGGTCACCAGTTTGATCCCTCGATAACAAAACTTGGTGTTAAAGAAATTATAGAATCCCATATAACTGCAAAAGCGCTAAGATTTAAAATCGATCTTATTCTTAAGTCCATGGTCATGAATTCACAAAAAGAGATTCAAAATGCCATAAAAAAAACAGAAGACAAAAAAGGGGACGTTAAAAAGGCACCTGGATCACAAATTGAATGGTTGCCGGCCCTGGATTGTGAGAATGATATTTGGCTTATAAAAAATGAAACTACTGATTGCAAAAAAATTCTAGGACGATGGATGATACGCCTCGTAGGGCCCGGGCCTTATGCTGGACAGTGGACTGAAGTCTCTAACAAAAATAAAACGTGGAGTTTTGATCTCAGGCCAGAAAATAAAGATGTATTTTTACCAGAAGAGGGAAGTTGGTATTTTTCTGGTGATCAAAAACCTGATTTTGTCTGGAAGGATAATATTTGGCTTATCATGGGGAGTGATTTTGATCTCTATCATCTAGACAAAGATCAAACAAAAGAAACGAGATTAGAATTAAAGAATAGGGTTTTAAGTGTCACAAAGAATTCACCTTTTGCTTTAGCCAAAGAAGAATTTATTACAGAGTCATTTGATAAAGAACTTGTTGTAAAAAATGAAAATAAAGAAGATGTGTCTGAGACTTTAGAAAATAATAATGTGATTCAAACCCATCTGGAAGGTAAAACTGAAACAGAATTTCTAGAACAAAATAATCTTTCTGGTAAAAATAAAACCCTTGCCGATTCGTTTGAAGAATTACGAGGAAAAATTCAAAACAGGGAAGAGGATCTTTTAAGTGATGATCTCTGCCTTGAGAATCAATCAGAACAAAATGATGACTTGTCTGGACAATCAGAAACGTCAAGAATTTCAACTCATACTAAGAACAAAAAGGAAAAAGCAGAGGAAAGAGCAGATTCTGAAGATTTAAAAGGAAAAAACAAAAAAGAAGACCCCATCGAAACTTATCTTTCATCAGAAAGATCTCTGACGAAAAAACAAAAAGAAGAGACAGAGAAAGTAGATTATGAAGGGTTTTTAGAAAAAAAGAACAAAGATCTCCAAGGGAAAAACGAAACAGAGAAACTTTCAAAGTATTATGGGAACGAATCCGACAATGAAGAAGATTCATTAAAAGATCATCCACTGCATGGAGAGAATGAAACTGAAACCATAGAAACCTACCTTACATCAAAAAAAGCACTGAACAAAAAAGATAAAAAAGAAGGATCAGAAAACGAAAAATTTTTAGAAGAAAATCTTCGTGATCTTGAAGAAAAAAGCAGTACTGATAAGATCTCAAAATATTATGGGGATGAGTCAGGTTTTGAAAAAAAACCTTTGGTAGAGGATCTACAAGGGGAAAGTGCTACTGACTCTCTTTCCACTTATTATAATTCTTCTCGTTCTCAAAATAATAATGAAGAGTCGGGAATGCAAAATAAAGAAGAGGTCATTTTATCTGATGATAATAAGTCCTTAGATGATTTATGGGCAGAGTTGAAAAAAGAGACCTTAGGAGAAGGTACCTTGAAAACCTTAGAGGAACGATCTCAAATTGATAAAAAATTATCTGAATACGAACTAGAAAAACAGGATACCAAAAAAGAGAAGCAAATTGAACTTGATGAACCTCTTATGGATGTTTCAGAAAAAAAAATGGCCACTGAAAATGATCCTTATATTGATATTGAGAATGATAAACAACGTTTAATCATTTCGGAGGATCAACATAAAGATAAAGAGATCGGAGAAAGAGCGACAAAGGATATAGGAGATCAATCTGTAGAACCTACTGATGATCCTATGAGTGAGACTTTAAAAGAGCTTGCAGCATTAGCAAAATCCGTTGAAGAGAAGCATAAATCTCCTCAGATAGAAGGTGAATCTTATTCTGAAGTATTAAAAAAAAAAATGGCCCCTGCAAAGAAGACGTCTGTTGATGAAGACATCATAAAATTTGAAGATTTTAGCGTTAGCGCTTCTGAAAATGAGACCAGTGAATCAAAAAATATCTCTCTTAATAACGGTGATCATCAAGACACAAAAGTTCAAGAAGATGATGATTATCATCTTCTTGAACGCGCTTGCCGAGATGGATCATTTTTGGCAACACTTACCCAAAATGATTTAGTATTTGATTGCCTCTTTGATGATTGTTTTGATGATGTCATGATCTTATATAATGATCATATTAAGGTTTCTCTAAATGAAAAAATTCAAGTTGAGTTAACATCGAGTTATCTTCATGTGAATGAAAGTATGAGAGCAGAAGGTGTTGTGAGTCGTATTGATGATGGTTTCATCTCCATACAGGTAGATGAAACCAAGCAAAATACATTAATGGCATTCATGAAGGTTTTTGAACTGAGGCAGCAGAATATCAACCTTTTTATGAAGTATGCGAAAGGTTAAAGAAGGGCCGCGCATTGCTTAGAAACTTTCATTTTATTAAGTTTTAAACATTTAACCACCATGCCGTCTTTAAAAGGTGCTTTTGCACAGAGTTTGAGTCTGTCCTGTTCACACAAATCTACCATTTTTTTAACTTTATCGTTTTGAACGGAACGAAACTGTCGGCACGCATTACTGAGACTGCCTTCATTTAGTGAGAGGCATTCATGTTGTTCTTGTGGGGCCAGTCTTGGTCGACAGTGACGAGTTAAATCCACGTAACAGGGATTGGCATGTGCCTTCTCGATTTCATTTTGAACAAGCTTTTTACATTCAGGCCTAATAGTCGTGATCTTTTTTTGAAGACACTCTTGAATATCAGCAAAAATAATTTTTGTCGGACAATGTTTTTCCGTATCCTCAAAACACGGATTATTTTTTTTCATTTGAGTCATTTTCTGATCAACACTTTTTTGGCAGAAAGCTGATAATTTGTTACGGTTTTGTATCAAGCAGTGATTAATGGCACCCTCAGGTTTTGAGAGATCATTATAGCAGTGATTAACGATGTCCTGAGCACATACATTTTTTACAAGGATGCCTCCTTTTTTCTTTTTAAAGTCATTCATGCAGGCATTACTGAGGCGAGATTCATTTTTAAGAAGGCAATATTCAAGATTTTTGGCCTCTGCGGGAATTTCCATGCAGAGGTCAGCTAGATCTTCAAAACATGGATTCTTTTTTGCTGTTTCTTTTTTGAAGGTTTTAAGTTCCTTTGCACACGCTGGTGTAAGCTGGGGAGTGTAGTCTTCAAGGCATTTCGCTATTTGACCTTTGCCAGGGTCTACACCTTGGCAAAATTTATTAGCGTCCTTAGCGCATTCATTTGCATAGGACAATGAAGTGGTAAGGATAAACAGCAAAAAAAGAAATTTCATATTGTTCCTGATTAAGATTTTTTAGCTTTTTTATTATCTTTTGATTCTTTTTGAGAAGGATCTTTTGTACAAGAGCCATCGCTACACTCTTTTTTATCGCAGTCTTTTTCTTTTGAGCATTGCTCTTTTTTAGCGCAACATTTTTTGTGGTGAGAACAAGAAGAAACTGATAAAAGGGCAGCAAGAGTGAGAAATGAGATAACTTTCATTTTTTATTCCTTGGTAAAAGTTCCTTTTATTATAATTTAAATTATTTTAATCACAATCGGTTAAGTATGGTTGATTTTTTTACTCAAGTTGGTGGATGGTCCGTAATTGATAAACTAGTGGATGATTTTTATCACATCATGCAAAACGATCCTTTGGCAACTGACTGCTTAAAGACCCATGCCGGAAAAGATCTCATTGAATCAGGAACAAAGTTAAAATATTTTCTATCCGGCTGGTTAGGGGGGCCACCCCTTTATTTAGAATCTTATGGGTCTCCTCGGTTGCGTATGCGACATTTTCCATTCTCTATTGGGGAAAAAGAGTCAAAAGAGTGGTTGTATTGTATGAATGAGGCCCTGAAAAAATCAACGATCAATGAACATGTTCAATCAGAACTTCTCAAGGCACTTGAAGGGGTCACTGTTATTATAAAAAACCGCCCTTAAATAAACTAAAAGAGAGTTCTTTTAATGCCTGAAGCCTTTTGAGTGCTTCGATAGACTGCAATTGTTCTGGAAAATATTTTATGCGTGGATCAAATACTTTCCAGTTTTGAATAAGCATGGCGTGTTCTTCAAATGATACTTTTCCTACCCATAATGTTCTTAGATCAATTTGAAAAAAGTGCAGATGATAAAGAAGTTCCGCAAGGCCATGCAGATAAAGAAGCTCTTTAGTAAAGGCCATGCCTCCCTCTAAAGGAACTCCCCGAAATATTCTTAAGCTCACTTTTAAAGCATCAAGATCTTCCATTTTATGGTGACGAAAATAAGAATAGATCTCAGTGATGCATGAACCATTCTCTGCCATACATGTACCAATATGGCGAAGAACGACTTTATTCCAGCGCTCTTTGGTCATGGTTTTAGTCACAAGCTCTGTCAGAATGGCCAGACCTTCTTGTAAATAAGTCGTTCTTGGGGCCCAAGTAGATAACCAAGGATGATCTGGTTGGGCCCCACCGTTAATGGATGTTCCGAGGTGAACCCATCCTTCGTGTACAAGGAAAATATCTAAGAGTTGCGTGGAATAACTTTTGTTTGTATTTAATTTTAATGTTTTTCTTCCGGCCGAAGAATCAGAGAGTAGAGAACTTGATGGTTTAACTTCATAATCGTTAGGGTCAAAGGTCTCGGCCATCTTTTTTTTAAGATAGTTCATGGCACTATGACCTTGAAGATTTTCTAAACTTTCATCATTTACGCAGAAATCAGGAATTTTTTCTAAAAAGTAATAGAATGCTTCATTTTGAGTTTTTTTTGAGGAGCCGTATAATTTGGTACAGCTTTGATAAAAAATACGATTACCAAAGTTTTCCATCATAGAAATAAGTAAATGATAATCCATCACTCGATCAGTAAAAATTTTTTTCATCATTACGGGTAGATCGGAATATGAAAGGTCCCGTAAAAAATCATCTATTCTATTTCGTTTTAATTTCACATCGACTGGAAAAGGCACATCTACGTCTTCCAGTGTACTTATAAAGTGTTTATGCTGAGGAAAAAGGTCCATAAGAGCTTTGAGTGGATATCGAGGATGGCCCAGGAAGCTTAAATCCTTGGCAATCTCTTTTAGCCGACGTGAATACTCGTTTATGAGTACTTTATCCATGCCTACCTATCGAGACTATTTTGCCCCAGCTTGAGCTCCCTATAGAGTCTTTTAATATAAAAGAATGAACAATTTGAATCTGAAGCTCTCCTAAAACCTCTGCTCCTAAGGATGATCTATGAAAACCCTGGCACTCGCCTTATTAATTCTCTCAGGAGAAGCTTTTGCTAATCTTCATCTGGCCCCTCCAGATTTTAATCTAAGAGAGGGACGGGCCATTTTTGTCGACTTTAAAAGTGCTGATTATCATATCACTTATGATTTTTATTCATCTCGAGTTTATGTAAAAACCTATATTAAATTTTTTTCTTCTCAGTCAGGTCATCCCATTTTTGATTTGGTTCCTAATGCTTACAATGTTAAGTTGGATGGCCAGAAAGTGGGACAGATGGAGGTGAGTCTGCCGGATAATACCTCAAAAGTCAGATTGGCCAAAGCAACTATTGATCCAGGTGAGCATGTGCTGGAAATTGATAGCGATATTACTGAAAACGTTATTTTTAACGAAGCTCCCTTTGATTCTGTTTCAAGTGCTTTTTGGATCAGAGATTTAAAAGAAAGAATGTTTCTTGAGCAGTATCTTCCCTCAAATCTTGAATATGATCAGTATAAAATGACCTTGCATTTAAAATTTGATGGTATCTATCATGTGGATCAGGAATTTTTCACTAATGGTGTTGTATCAAAAGTTTCAAAAGACTCTTGGAAAATTGAGTTTCCAGAATACTTTACTGCTTCAAGTCCTTTTTTTCATACCACTCAGAAAGGTTGGATGAAACGCCGTGATTTTAATTATAAATCCATTGATGGCCGCCAGATCCCAGTGACCGTTTATTCTCCCAATTGGAAACGCACGAATACTTTTAGAACCGCCACTAAAAAGTATATGGCCGAACTTGAGGCCGATTATGGCCCGTGGGGACACCCATCTTTTGTGGCGTATGGAACGATCACTGGTAGCGGGGGGATGGAGCACGCAGGAGCGACCGCCACATCACTGGGTGCCCTAGATCATGAGATGCTCCATTCTTATTTTGCTAAAGGTGTGATGCCTGCTAATGGAAACTCTGGTTGGATTGATGAGGCCATTGCGACTTGGAGAGATAATGGTTATCCCCGTCACACGCATCCAGGATTTATCGGAAGTAACTTGGGGGCCCATTCTCTTTATCAGAGAAGAACTGATAATCGTGCCTATTCTTTAGGGGCCGGTTTTATGGCCTATTTAGATTATCGTTTAAGTAATCAAGGTGGCCTTAAACCTTTTTTAAAAGGTTATTTTCAAACTTATAAGCACACCATGATTACGACAGAACATTTTAAGAATAACCTTCAGTTTTTTACTGGAATTGATTTTGGAGAAGAGTTTTGGATTTATATTTGGGGAACAAATCCCACTAACAAAAAAGAAGATGAGATTATTAATTCAAAACATCGTTTTTTATCTGACGCTGAATTAAAGTCATTATTGTAACCCTGATTCCGGCAGTTGAATTTCCTGTCAGTTTCGTACGGGATTTTAAAAAGGGAGCTTAGGCTTCCTTTTTAAAATCCGGAATAAGTAGGAAAAGTTCGTGTTCTAACATTTCACGATCAATTTTTTTAAGATCTAAAAACATCTGAACTGAATCATGAGAGTGGGCGCCTTGGATAGGTTTACCTACACTCTGAATAAGTTTAATGATGCCTGTATTCTGAGGCAAATAGGTAAATGATAGACGAGTGAAATCTCTTTCCAAGGCCGCTAGGATCATAAGTTTTACCAACATTTTCCCCAAACCCATCTTTTGATAATCATCAATCAAAGTGATGGCGACCTCACCTTCTTCAGGATTTTCAGATGACCTCACCAAACGAATAAGTCCTATCCCTCGATGATGGCCTTGGAGCTCTTCGATACCCAAAGCATAGTGATTATGGCCATCAAGGACGGTTAGGTATTCCAGTTCTTTTTTAGAGAATTCTTTTTTGCTACCTAAAAACCGATTTCGAATAGTTTCACGGGACATGTCTTTTAAACTATTCGAAATTTGTTCTTTATTTTGCGGCAGAACTGATCCAATCCGGATCTGGTGGCCTTTCCATTCACAATTAAATCTATAAGTTGGAGAAAACATGCCCCCATTATAGGGGTAAATTTCTTTTAATGACCTATAAAAAATGCCTTATCTTTACTGAAGATGTCGGTGCAAAGGAATGATGTGTTATGGTGCGTCATTATTTTTTATAACCTAGGAACACCTATGAAAAAACATGTTTCCCGATCACTTGCCCTAATGGCCGTGATGATGCCTATAACAAGTTTCGCTCTCAGTACCAACGAGATTTATCCAGCAAGGCCCTATGAAACAGAAAAAATCAGATCTAGCATTGAAAGAATGACTGAAAATTCTAACTTCCTTTGGAATATCTATGAGATGGAAAAACAAACTCTTGAAATGAGAAATACTAAGGTTCAGCCTTGGGGGGGGCATTTTTGGTCACTAAACAATGGAATGATCGCCGTTGATTACCACGATCCTATTGCTCCCATTGAAATCGTTTGGCAGTGGAATGCCGCTGACTATTTTAACAACCGTGCTGTTAATATCCATAAACTTGGAATTGATCTTCCCCAAAATAAATTGAATAAACTTTCTCCAGCGGAAAAGTATGATCTTCTTTTAGGGGATACATCTTTTGACTTAACAAACAAAATTTGGAACTACGCTAGTAGTTGGGGTTCAAAGAAAAAACTTGGATTTTTAAAATCAATTGAAATGCCAGAAGGTTATAGCAGTCCAAAACCAACTCAAAGTATTGCTTATTGGGAAGGGATTTGTCACGGATGGGCCACGGCCTCTGGTTATGTTCCACGTCCTGAAAAAACCGTAAATGTTAAACTTCCTAACGGAAAAAACCTTCCGTTTTATCCAGATGATCTTAAGGCCCTCGCTTCCCTTATGTGGGCACATTCTGACGTTCAGAATCGCGTTCTTGTTGAAGGTGGGCGATGTAATCAAAAAGATCCAAAAAAAGATAAATATGGCCGTTACACCGATACTGAAATCGATCTTAATGAAACTCAACTTAATCCTAACTGTGCGGATGTTCACCCGGCCATCTTTCATGTAAGTCTTTTGAATATTTTAGGCATTGAAGGACGCAGTTTTGTATTGGACCATAATCCTGCAGGGAGCGTTGGTAACCAACCTGTTTCTGGTTACACATTCAGCTATTTTAATCCTATTACTGGAAAAAATGGAACTCTAACAAATAGTCTTCTTTCAGTTGCCGAATTAGGATCAAAAGATAAATTCGTTTCGTCTCGTAACCCTGAAACAACTCACATTGTTGGAGTTGAGATGACTATTCGTTATGTGAACTGGGCAACTCCAACTAAACTTCCTACAGATTCTATGAGACAAGATAAAATCATCGATATGGATTTTAACTACGATCTTGAAATCAGTGCAGACGGAAGAATTGTTGGTGGCCAATGGCGTATCAATAAAGACGGCAGTGCCGGTGGACCCTTCTCAAAACCAAATATGCCAGACTTCTTTTGGACTGTTCCTACTAAGGGTGAGTACAAGTGGCAGAACTTTTTCCAAAACAACACAGATGTTCCTGAGTGGGACTTTGAGAAATCAAACACCCCACCAGCTGAATATAAACAAGCTGCTCTTTGGTACCATAATATGACACTTAAAGAGCAGACTCTTTGTACTGTTCTTCCTCTTAAGGGTCTTAAAGGTGAAAAACAAAAAGTGGACTGTACTTATGTTATTCCTAAGCCGTCTCCGATGGTAAATGTCGTGAATAAACTTATTGAACTCTCTAGAAAATAAATGATTTTAAGTAAGGACCCCGAAATGGGTCCTTACTTTTTTTCCGACCAAAGTTTTTTTGCTCTCTGAAGTTTTTCATAAGAAATCAGAAGTTTCTGGTGCATCTCAAAACCCTTAAGGTCTAAATCAGACTCAGTTAAACTATCAAATTTTTCGTGTCCATTGATGAGCGCTTGAGCGCGATCAACCATATTTTTGCCATATATTTTTTCTATATTAGGAAGGTACTCATTTGTATTAAGAGAATCATCCATCTCGATTTCGAGGAGAGTATGCAGGCATAGGTATAATAACTTTCTTTCAGGTCCTAAAGGAGCAAAATGCAAACACCAGTCAATGCCTGCACGGGCAAATTCATAGTTTTTTGCTGCAAGCGCGATCATGGCCTTAAGTTCACCAAATCGTAGGTCGGCCCAAAGTGTGCCTTGATCCGGGATAACACCAATTCCATGGGCCACTAAGAGCATGTCATCAAAACCTTTCTCTTCCAGTCTGTCATGAAGCTGCATGAGTTCATTTTGAGAAAGCTCATGAGCTCCCAAGATAGAACCACGTACTTCGGCGCCAGCATTATTATTATCCCAGGCCAAATCATCAGGTTGATAAATTTCAGACATTCCAGGCACGTGGATACGACATCCATAAAAATCAAGGTGCTCAAAATCCATGACATAAACATCTTTTTCAATGTTCTTAAAAATATCAATCATCGTATTAAATTCATCATGGGTCGTCTGGCCACCAAAGTTCCAGTCAGAAAATTCAAAGTCAGGTGTCTCTTTAAAAAAGGACCAATGAATGAGTCCGTTTGAGTCAATGAAGTGGGCCTCAAGATTTAAATGGTCTTTCACATCTTCAAGTTCAAAACTTGGAGGAGAAAAAACATTAAGCTGATCTAATCTTCGTCCTTGCAATAATTCTGTGAGAGTTCTTTCCAGGGCCACTTGAAACTTAGGGTGAGCTCCAAAGGAAGCAAATGCCGTTCCCTCTTGAGGATTAAGGAGAGTGACGTTAATGACAGGATATTTTCCACCTAGAGAGGCATCTTTACAGATGATAGGGTAACCATGAGATTCAAGCTCGGCAATGGCTTCAACAACTTTAGGAAAACGATTGAGAACTTCCTGAGGAATTGTTGGAAGAGTGATTCCTTCGGCCAGGATACGATTTTTTATTGAACGCTCAAAAATCTCTGAGAGGGCCTGAACACGGGCCTCTGTTGGAGTATTTCCAGCAGACATACCATTACTTACATAAAGGTTACCCACAATATTCATTGGGATATAATAAGTCTTATGATCAGAAATACGTGTGTAAGGAAGAGCACAAATTCCGCGCTCAAAATGACCTGAGTTTGTATCAACAAGTTGTTCTGGCGTCAGGGCCTTCTCGGAGTCGTAATATTCCCATAAACTTTCGTTCATAAGACCAGCAGGCATCTTGCCATCCGAGAAAGGAAACCATTTTTCGTGAGGGTAGTGCACGAACTCAGAGTTAGCGACTTGGTCACCCAAATAAAAATCGGCAAAAAAGTAGTTACAATTTAACCGTTCAAAAAATTCACCTAAAGCAGAGGCAAGGGCAGCATTTTTAGTGACACCTTTTCCATTCGTAAAAAGATAAGGGCAATAACGATCACGAATATGCACCGAGAACACATTAGGAACGGGATTGAGCCAAGAGGCCTCTTCCACATCAAAGCCCAGGTCTAAAAGTTGAGATCTTAATCGTTGGATTGTATCTTCTAGAGGGGCATCTTTACCCAGGATCATAGTCTTTTGTGTCATAAGTCGTCCTTTTTCGCTGTTACATTGGACTGTATCTCATAAATGGAGGGGAGAGACAACTTTCAAAAAAAAGCCCCTCAGTTTCCTGAGGGGCGGAGTGAGAATAATATAAAAAATGATTATCTTTGAAGACCACTTACAGCAGATTTCACTTCTGATTGAACAGTATCTTGAATCTGAGGGCCTCCAGCGAATCCACCATTGAC
>CAMCZE010000050.1 GCA_945885655.1 Bacteriovorax stolpii
CTCTTTTAAGTCCTCTGCGAGAAGGGGCCTTCCCAAGAGGGTGAATTCTAAGGCCTTGCCTTGCCCCATGTGACGGGCCAGGAGGAAGCTCATGCCAGCATCTGGAGCTAGTCCGATTTGAGTAAAACCAGAGATGAATTTGACCCCAGGAGCAGAGACTTTAAGATCACAAGTTAATGCCAGCGACAGGCCTGCACCAGCACATACGCCCTGGATGGCAGCGATGACTAATTTATCAGACATTCTGATGGCATTAATTAAAGGATTCCATTCTGTTTCAATGGTATGGCCGATATCAACTGGACCTTTAGTAGCATCAACTGTGCGATCATTTAGGTCTTGACCCGAGCAGAAAGCTTTACCTTCTGCTGCTAAGACAATGGATCTAATGCTTGTATCTTTATTTGCTTCTTTTAGAGCTGCGATAATATCGAGTTTACCCTGCACATTGAGAGCATTATAAACCTGAGCACGGTTAATGGTGATCAGCGCAGTTGCACCATTTTTTTCAAATTTAATTGTTTCATAGTCCATGATTAATTACCTTGATACTTAGGTTCTCTCTTTTCCATAAACGCGCGCATGCCTTCTTTTTGATCTTTGGAAGAGAAGGTGAGATAAAAATTACGGCGCTCATATTCCATGCCATCTTTGAGTGAACTTTCAAATGCCATGTTAACAGCTTCTTTAGCAAGCTTAACAGCAATAGGCGCTCGGTTAGCTATGATTTTAGCGATCTCAAAAGTTTCTTGTAAAAGCGTTTCTGCAGGAACCACTTTGGCCACAAGACCTGATCTTTCTGCTTCATAGGCACTGATCATGTTTCCAGTTAAAATTGCGAGCATGGCCTTTGATTTTCCAATAGCGCGTGTCAGGCGCTGAGTTCCTCCAGCTCCAGGGATCGTACCAATTTTTATTTCTGGTTGTGCAAACTGGGCCGTATCTCCAGCGATTATAAAATCGCATGCCATCGCTAGTTCACAACCGCCACCCAAAGCAAAACCATTCACGGCCGCTATGATGGGTTTGGTAAAAAGAGAGAGTTGTTTCCAAGTGCGGAAACGGTTGTCGTTTATTTGATCGATAGGAGTGGCCTCCATCATCTGGCCAATGTCTGCACCAGCAGCAAAGGCCCGATCATGGCCCGTGAGAATAATTACCCGTACATCTTTATCATCTTCAAGAAGAAAAAATGCCTCAATAAGATCTTTCATGAGATCAGTTGATAAAGCGTTTAAAACCTTTGGGCGATTAAGTTGAACCAGAGCAATATGAGCATGATCACGATAACTTTTTGTGACCAGAACATTATCAAAGATCTTCATGAATTAGGCCTTTACGATATTTTCTTCAGCAAAATGAACCGAAACTAAATCTCCTGCAAATTTCATCGCATCTTTTCCAGATTCCATCATCTCAGGAGTTTTCATAGCTGCTTTCCATGCATCTTTATTTTCAAAACACATTTCGGCCACCATCTGCAAGTTTGAGGCACCTGTTGGCCCACCAAAAATTTTGTTTGTACGAAGTTCTTTGATTCCAGGAATTTTTAAACAAATAGGAGTGTGAACTGTTTTGTAATGCTCTTCGAATTTAGCTTTAGTGACTTCATCAGTAGGCATTTTATAAATAGCAATCACTTTATACATTTTTTATTCCTTGCGTTGACGTTAGAGAGAAGTTGATCAAACGATAACGTTCCCGAAAGGAGGATGTCTAGTCTTACGTTGTACAAGGACTCTAAGTAAAAAAATGGCAGAGAAAAACAAGCGTGGAGGTGAAGACTGAATCACTATCAATTAAGGCTCACTGGCCCACTTTGGCAAAGGGATGATCTTTTAACCGAAACGACCCTCAATATAGGCCGCAGTACGTCCCTCAGTAGGATTGTTAAAAAGATCAGTGGTTTTATTCATCTCAATGAGCTCACCCATATACATAAAGATTGTGTCATCTGAAACACGTTTTGCCTGACTCATAGAGTGAGTGACGATAATGATGGAATAATCTCTTTTAAGGTCTTTAGTGAGGATCTCAATGGCCTCTATTCCCGCAGGATCTAGGGCCGAGCATGGCTCATCCAAAAGAAGAAGTTTAGGTTTAAGAGGAAGAAGGCGAGCGATACAAAGACGCTGCTGTTTTTCTAAACTTAGTCCTAGGGCAGGACGATTAAGTTTATCTTTTAAATCTTCCCACATACCCACACGAGTAAGGGCACTTTCAACCATCATGTCGAGTTCAGCATTTTTTACTTTTTTCAAATGGGTGCGAGCACCAAAAATGACATTCTCATAAATAGTTAAAGGTAAAGGATTTGGTTTTTGAAAGACCATACCCACTTGTTTTCTGAGTTCTGGTAAGGCCACAGAAGGGTGATAGATATCATGGCCTAAGACCTGAATACTTCCCTCATGAGAAACTTCGCCGCCTCGTTCATTGATGCGGTTTAAACATTTAAGGAAAGTGCTTTTTCCACAACCAGAAGGACCAATAAGGGCCGTGATCTTAGAAGTAGAAATATTAAACGTAAGATTTTTTAAGGCCTGGAAATTTCCATACCAAAAACTAAATTCATTTGTATTGACTGCGTGATTTCTCATAAATTAACCGAATAAACCTTCAATATAATCTTTTGTTCGTGGATCTTTAACGTGTCCTGAGAAGAGACGATTGTTATCATCTAGATCCAGGATTTCTCCATGAAGCATCATGGCCGTTCGATCACCCAGACGTTTGGCCTGATTGATGACGTTGGTGACCATGATGATCGTGATATCTTTTTTGAGTTCTTGTAAAACCGCTTCAATTTTCATGGTTGTTACAGGATCAATCGCGATCGAAAATTCATCTAAACAAAGAATTTCTGGATGATGGGAAAGGGCACGGGCAATTGTTAGACGTTGCTGTTGTCCACCTGAAAGTTTTGTTGCAAGAGTGTGAAGCCTATCTTTAACTTCATCCCAAAGAGCAGCTTTATTCAAGCAGTCTTCCATGATCGCATCAAGCTCGGCGTTGTCTTTACAACCGGCCATTCTTGGAGCATAGGTTACATTTTCTTTAATGGTCATTGGAAGTCCCACTGGAAGGGGAGAAACCATACCCACTCTTCTTCTTAAAAAAGTAGAGTCTTCGTCATCATAGATGTTTTGACCATCAAGCAAGATTTCACCTGAAACTCTGGCATCCTTATTAAAATCAATCATACGGTTAAGGCATCTAAGAAATGTGCTTTTTCCTGAGTTCGCAGGACCGATAATCGCTAAAACTTCATTCTCGTAAACATCGATGTTTAAATTCTTAATGACATCTTTTCCACCATAATTAACGGAGAGATTTTTAATTTGAATTTTTTTATTCATCTTACCACTTCCTTTTCGTTCTGAAATATGAACGGAGGATTACGGCAATTGAGTTTACCGAAAGAATCAAAAGGATAAGTACAAGTGCTGTCGCATAGGGGTACGCATCGGGTACGCCTACAACTTGAGTTGAGATGGTAAAAAGATGCATCGATAATGACATACATTGATCAAAAACGGAGCGAGGTAAAAATGGCAGATAAAAGGCCACACCAGTAAAAAGGATCGCTGCAGTTTCACCGGCAGATCTACCGACTGAAAAAACAACTCCTGTCAGTATCCCCGGAATTGAATTTGGTAACACGATATAACGAATCGTTTGAAGTTTACTCGCTCCCACATTCCAAGAAGCTTCTCTATAAGAATGAGGAACGGCCTTAAGGGACTCAAGTGTTGAAGTGATGATCACGGGTAAATTCATGACGGCCAATGTAAATGAGGCCGCCAGAATACTTGTTCCCATCTTCATAAAAAGAACAAAAGCGCCAAGTCCAAAAAGTGCATGAACGATACTCGGAACACCCGCGAGATTTAAGATTGCTAGTCGGATGATCCTTGTGAGTGTGTTATCGGCCGCGTATTCGGATAAATAAATGGCAGCAATCACACCTAGTGGGCATGAAACAAGTACACTTAAAACAACAAGCCAGAATGTTCCAACAATAGTTGGAAAAATTCCACCGGCCGTCATCCCATTAATAGGGTCTTGTGTTAAAAAATCCCAGGACAATACAGGGGAGCCTTTGATGGCAAGCCAAAGAATAATGATGAGCGCGGGAAGAAAGAGGAAAAACGTAATTGAACTTAAAAGGTTCTTAAACTTTTTCTCTTTGATCTCTTTATTAATAAGATGTGAGCTTGGTCTGAACATAGTTATTTCCTTCTTCCGCGAATGAGGTAATCGGCGGAAAGGTTAACAGCAAACGAAAGAATAAAAAGAACAAGTCCAATTGCAAAAAGGGCCTGGTAATGTTCTCCGCCTTTTGGTGACTCACCAAGCTCAGCAGCAATGGTTGCTGTTAAGGTTCTTCCTGGCTCAAAAATGCTTTGTGGAATTTGAATCGAATGACCTGTGGCCATCAATACGGCCATGGTCTCGCCTAATGCACGACCCACACCTAAGAGTGCAGCTGCCATAAGACCATTTTTAGCGGCCGGAAGAAGGACCCGAATGGCTATTTCCCATTTCGTTGCACCAAGACCCTCAGCGGCCTCGCGATAAGTTTCAGGTACTGCTCTCAGAGCATCTTCGCCCACTGATACAATTAAAGGCAGGGACATAAGTGCTAAGATGATTGAAGCATTTAATATGTTCAAACCAATTGGAACGTTAAAAGTATTGATAATTAATGGATTGATCATCATGATCGCAATAAACCCCCAAACGACAGAAGGAATGGCGGCCAAAAATTCAATTAGGATTTTGTAGATCTCTCGCATGCGAGGGGAACAGAATTCTGAAATATAAAAAGCACATGCTAGACCCAGTGGAACAGCGATAAGCATAGAAATCACAGTCACAAGTACTGTGCCTACTAAAAGGGCCAAAATTCCGTAGCGAATTTTTACTACAGAAGCTGGGTACCATTCTGTAGACATAAAAAATTCTTTAAAATCAAATTTGGATAATAAAAAAGGCAAAGACTCTTTTAGGATAAAGATCAAAATGGCCGCGATGAGAATGATTGAGCTAAAGCCAGCACCTTTAATAATAAACTCGATGACTTTTTCACTGGTTGGTTTAGTGGTCTTTTTTTGACGCCATTCAAGGAATGCTTGAGAAGTCGTTGAATTACTCATTTTCATCTCTACTTTTTAGGAGCAGGAACATATCCTGCTTTGATTGTAATGACTTTGGCCGCATCACTCTGAGTCCATTCCATATAAGCTTTTACTTGATCTGAGGGAGTGCCAGCGGTGTACATATATAATTCCCGTGAGATGGGATAAGATTTATCAGTAGCTGTTTGCAGAGTGGGTTTGATACATTCGGCATTGTCATTTTTTGAAATGCAGAGGGCCTTAACATGTTTATTTAAATATCCCATACCGGAATATCCAACAGCACAAGGAGTTTTTTCTACCAGATCTATTGATTCTCGAGACCCGTTAAGATCCATTGATCCTAGTTTAAGATCACGTTTCTTACCTAAGGTTGCTTCACGGAAATACTGGTAAGTTCCAGAGTTTGATTGGCGAGAAACACGGATGATTTTATTTTCGTGGCATCCCGAAACTTTTGTACCCCGGATATCATGCCAATAAACGCATTTTCCACCCTCGCCATAGATACAAGCGATCTCTTCTAAAGTTAAGCCATCAAGCGGGTTTTTAGGGTGAACAAATACTGCCAGAGCATCCATTCCAACTACAAATTCATTAATGACTTTATTATTGTTTTTCATGGCCTCTGCACGCTCTTCATCTTTGATGGCCCGTGAAGAGTTAGCGATATCAACGGTGCCGTTGATTAAAGCTGCGATTCCTGTTCCAGATCCGCCACCCGAAACAGCGATGGCAACTTCTGGATTTACTTTTTTGTATTCTTCGGCCCACGCCTGAGCAAGGTTAACTAGGGTATCGGAACCTTTATTTTGCACGATCAACATTCTGTCGTCATTTGAGCAACCTATCATCATCATCATGACTAAATAAAAAATATTGCGCATAGCATTTCCTTGAGGGCGACATAATAGTCTCTCAAGAGGAGCTTTTTAACTATTTTTTGCATTCTTAACAGAGTCTTAACCTAATTTCGTGCTTTACAGTTGCGCAGCATGGAAAATACTCTACGGTTTATGCTAAATCAGGAAATTCTATTGCTTTGTTGTGCTGCTTTCGGAGCAGGATTTGTCGACTCTATTGTAGGAGGAGGGGGGCTTATTCAGCTGCCGGCCTTTATGTTGATCCTACCTCAATACCCCATAGTGACTTTGCTTGGGACAAATAAACTCGTTTCAGTGACTGGAACTGCTTTATCTGCTTACCGATTTTCCAGGGCCATTCCTTATCTTCGCACTGTTATTATTCCTGCCATTTTGGCCGCATTCCTTTTTTCTTTTTTAGGTGC
Organism: Bacteriovorax stolpii; assembly: GCA_945885655.1. Classification (GTDB taxonomy): domain Bacteria; phylum Bdellovibrionota; class Bacteriovoracia; order Bacteriovoracales; family Bacteriovoracaceae; genus Peredibacter. Next base: position 6,430 of record CAMCZE010000050.1, read on the forward strand.
TTACACAGTCTCAGTAGTGAAAAATGAAATTTTAAAACCACTTTTTATGGTTCTTTTGTTTTTGTTTTTTTTAATCACTATTAGAAATAAAAGTTTTGGTTTGATGGATCATGATCCTCATGTAGTGATTCCTGTTTGGAAACCTTTCATGATTGGGGCCGTTCTTGGTTTTTATGATGGATTTTTTGGTCCAGGAACTGGGAGCTTTTTGATTATTGCTTTTGTGGGTCTTTTGGGAATGACTTACGTGCAAGGCTCCGCTTACGCCAAGATCATTAACCTCACGACAAATCTCGCGGCCTTGTTGCTTTTTGCTTTTAAGGGAACATTTCTTTTTCAGTACGCTCTTCCGATGATGGTGTTTAATGTCTTGGGAGCTTTTTTAGGAGTCCGGCTGGCCCTCCTTAAAGGTAATGAATTTGTGCGAGGACTTCTGCGGGGGATCGTCCTGCTCACGATTTTGAAATTGGGGTATGATGTGTTTATGGCCAACCAGTAGGAGGATTAATCTGCTGTTGCTAGTGAATAGTTTGTAAAAATATCAGGGTTATTCACTTCGCTGATCATAGATGAACACAAAAAAAACATGACCTCAAGTTCTGAGCGATCTAGTCCGATAAGAGGACATGATTAAAAAGTTAATCATCCTCTTTGTCTTATCGCCTATGGCAAACGCAGAAACGATCTGGGATACATGGCTAAATGTCCAGCAAGGGAATACCACATCCAATACAGGTAGCTTCTCCAACGCCTTGGGAGAGAAGCCTTGTTTAGGATATGGCGGTTGCTCTGGGACAGGAATATCTTCAGGGCGTGGTCAGTATTATGGTCTTGCCGAATATGGATCCGCTCGTTATCAAATACCTTATCATGTTGAATCTTACGAAGGTTATTGGACTCTAGGTAATAACCGCATTCCTTATGATGACTCTTCAAGAACACTTAATCAGAAATATGATTATCTTCAGTCTAATTGGTTTAACCAGTTCTTCTTTTCACCAGCGGCAACTCGTAGATAACTAACTAAAGATAACCCCGTTTCATCTGATCTCTTTCAATGGCATCAAAGAGAGCTTGAAAGTTTCCATTTCCAAAACCCCAATGGTTTTTTCTTTGAATGTATTCAAAGAAAAGAGGGCCAACATAAGTTTCGGAAAAAATCTGAAGGAGATAACCTTCAGCATCTCCGTCGGCCAGGAGACGGAGCTTCTCAAGGACTTTAATGTCTTCGGTGATTTTAAAAGGACGATTAGGTAGTGCCTCATAATAGGTTACAGGCACATCTAAAAATTTCACCTGCCGTTCTCTTAATTCACCCACAGTTGAAATGATATCTGGGGTCATCAAAGCAATATGTTGAACTCCTGGGCCTTTATGTTGGTCCAGGAATTCTTGAATCTGAGATTTACCGTTTTCTTTTTCAGGCTCGTTGATCGGAATGATAATCGAGTTGTCGGCCAGCTGAACAACTTTTGAATTAAGGCCCGTTTTAGAACCCTTAATGTCAAAATATCTTGTTTCGATAAAACCATAAGTGCGTTTATAAAACTCCACCCAATGTTCCATCTGACCTTTAGGTACGTTATTTGTCAAATGATCGATTCGTGAAACACGAGTCCTGAGGGGCTGAGCCTTTGCATCTTCAGTGTTCTTAAAACCAGGGCGAAATTCTTCGGCTGGACGTTCGACGAACTCATTGATCACATCACCAAAACCTTGGATGGCCGCAGTTTTAGTTTTGCCATCAATTTTAAGATCAGTGATGAGTTTGGCACCGTTTTTAAGAGTCACATCCAGGGCGCGTTCCACACTTTCCACTTGGAAAGAAATTTTGCTAACACCTTCGCCGTGATTATTTAAGTATTGTCGGGCCAAATCATTTTCATTTTTAGCGGCCTTAACAAGAAAACGCACTTGTCCCTGAGTATAGAGTTTTGATTCTTCGTTTTCTGCGGTTTTAGAAAATCCCATGGTCGAAAAAAGTGGCACAGTGGGAGAGTTAAAAGAGTCCACAGTGAACTCAAGATGATCAATGTTTTTTAATCCAGCTGGGTTTTGTGACATAGATGTTCCTTATCGACGTGATTTCTTTTTGTGTTGAAGGCTCGAAGGAAGAGCAAAAGTATCTTCTTTTAAGATAGGATGAAAATAATCGGCTTCTTCTAAAAGAATCTTCGCTGTTGTTGATTCTACCGAACAAATCTCAACTCGAACACCTTGAGATTTTAAATGGCTTACAAGTTCCACGTAATCCGAGTCACCTGATAAAATAATAATAGCGTCCACTTTACTGGCCAGTTGTGTGGCCGTGATACTTAGAGGAATATCTGCAGACTTATGACAAGGACGAACAGAGCCGTGATATTTAGTGTGAAGTCTTTCCGCTAGCTTTGAAGAAATATTTTTTCCTTCACGAAAATAAATAAGTCGGTTAAGACCACGGTTACTTAACAACCTTGGAATGAGAGAGTCAAAATTAATCATTAAGTTTTGACCGTGCTCTCCTTCTAGAGAGCGTTCAATGTTATTACCGTCAACTAAAATGGCAACGGATTGGGATATGAGAGTCATCGTTTCTTGCATGGAAAGTCCTTAATTTATGCGGTATAACCAATAGGCTAACCACTTAGGATAAAACAATGAGCTATAAGATTCTCAATGGCAATGAATTACTCATTCAGGGCGCTCTGGAAGCAGGGTTTCATCTCTACACCGGTTACCCTGGATCACCACTTGCAGATTTTTTTAATATTCTTTATGAAGAAAAAGATGAGATGCAGAAGAAAGGAATCCGTGTAGTTATCGCGAACTCTGAGGCCAACGCTGCGGCCATGGCCAGTGGCGGAAAGATGGCGGGGCAAAATGTTTTAGTGGCAATGAAGTCCATGGGTCTTCATGTTGCGAGTGATGCGTTGTCTGTAGGCAACTTTGCCAACCCAGGTAATTCTGGTGTCGTTATTGCTGTAGGCGATGATCCTTGGTCGATTTCAACTTCGACGCCAGCGGATTCCCGATATCTATTTAAGCACCTCCATATTCCCTTTCTTGAACCCTCGACACCGCAAGAGCTTAAAGACTGGATGAAAATAGCTCTAGAGCTTTCTCAAAAGAGTTCCGTCTATTCAGGGATTCTTCTCACCACATTCATGGCCGAAGGTGGTGGACGAGTGCAGATGAATGAAGAAAAAATAGTCACTCACGAAAAAGTGACCTTGGAGCCTTCAACATTTAATTTATCTAGTCATGTCATGGTTCCACCCAATTCTCTGATCGCTGATAAAACAATGATCTTAAATCGTTTTCCACGTGTGAAAACGATTTTAGCAGAAATGAATTTAGATGAAATTCATGGTCGACTTGATTCTTCGATAGGAATTATCACTTCGGGTGGTGTATTTGAAACTCTTAAACAGGTTTTGGAAGAAAGTGGTTTAATAGAAAAATTTGTTTTATATAAAGCCGCGACTTCTTATCCCTTTAACGAAAAACAACTTCTTCCATTCCTGAATAGAATTTCGACTTTAATTGTCGTTGAAGAAAAACGTGGATTCTTGGAAGGAGAGGTTATAGAAATGATCGCTCGTCATGGACTTTCAGTACAGACGATGGGCAAAGAGTTTAACAACGATGGTACTTTTATTGAAGGCTTTCCAGCTTATGGAGGTCTTTCTTATGAGATTATTTATAATAAGCTTAATTTAGTTTTAGATGTCCTTGACTGGGAGAAAGAAGGGGACTCGTGTCTAAAACATTTACCTCTTCCTTTGAAGTTAGATCTTTTAGTTCCTAAACGTCTTCCTACTTTTTGTCCTGGATGCCCACATCGTGAAACTTTAAGTATCATGAAAGATGTGCGAGCAAGTCTTGCAGATAAAAATGTAAATCTTATTTCTCACGGTGATGTCGGTTGTTATTCACTCTCATTTTTGGAACCTTTCAAAGAGATGCACGATCTTTCGGCCATGGGGCAAGGTGGTGCATTAGGTGCAGGGACCGATCTTTTCACCACTAATCCATCTGTGGTTCTCATGGGAGATTCAACATTTTTCCATTCAGGGATGACCACTATTTCAAACTCTGTTCAGATGGGTCACAATATAACTTATATTCTTTTAGATAATGATAATACGGCCATGACTGGACACCAGGTCACTCCAAGAACAGGAGTCTCCGTTGAGGGTGAGGTGAGACCTCGCCAAAATATCTTAGAAGTCGCAAAATCTCTAAGAGTTGATGTGGCCATTGAAATTAATCCATCAGATCGATATTTTTATAAAAACCTCCTATTGGATTATGTTCAAAGGCCAGGAATTAAGGTCATTGTTTCTAATAAAGAATGTGGGCTTACATTTCATGCTCGCAAAAAGCGTGATGAGAAAAAACTTTTTTCAAAAGGGGAAACCGAAAAAGTTCGAGAGTTTTACCAAATCAACACTTTGGCCTGTGAAGATTGTCGGGCATGTGTTGATATGACTGGTTGTCCTGGACTCTCACAAACTTTTGATGCTTATGGTACAAAGGTAAACATCGATCCTCAGATTTGTGTTTCAGACTCTTACTGTACAAAGATCAAGGCCTGTCCAAGTTTTGAGCTGGTTAAGGTTACTGATTACCATCCGACAAAATATAAATCGATTCATAAGGTCCAAAAGGTGTCCGGCACCCTTCTAGATATGGTTTTGCCTAAAGTTGAAAAAGATTTGTCTGAGATTGCTGAGGGCAAAGATTTTAGAGCGATTGTTATAGGAGTGGGCGGATCTGGAGTGACAACTATTTCACGAGTAATCGCTGAGGCAGCATCGAGCATGGGCGGAAGAGATGATCTGCAGTTTAAGTTTGTTGATCAGAAAGGACTTGCTCAAAGGAATGGTTCAGTCACAAGTCACTTAAGTATTTTTCATAAAAATAAATCTCAAGGTCAGGTTGTCCCATTGGCAACGGCCGATCTTGTGGTATCTCCTGATCTGTTAGAAGGTGCCCGGGCCGTGGAGTTTTTATCTGCAACGGGATTTCTTATTGTGGATTCTGATTACCAGGTTCCGCTCACAATATTATTAGATCGAGGGATTGATAACGATGTCATTACAGCTCTAGATATTCAGCGTGAGCTACAGGAGAAGTTAGGTCCTCGCCTTATCATGGCACCCATGAAAAAGATGTGTTTTGAAAAATTTCAACGACCAGTATATGCTTCGGCCATGATTTTAGGTATTGCCTTTCAATTAGGTCGACTTCCTTTCTCTTTAGATGATTTAGAAAAGGCCTTTAAGGTGTCTATTCCCAAAACAGAATTTAATTCTAATTGGGAAGCTTTCATGATGGGACGTCATTGGGTCATTAATCCAGAAAATGTTTTAATTGAGTATGATGATAAAAATAGAGAGCACTTGAGAGAAAGTGTGAGGCTCGCAAGTTATCCATGGCAGAACTCTGATAAACTCGTAAACACTTGGACTTCTTATACTCAATTGTTATCAGAACAGTTTCCTCATATTCCACGCACTCATATAAGTCAGTATGTGCATGATCTCATCGTTTTTGATCAAGGCGAGAAACTAGGTGGTTTTTATCAAGATGCTCAAGGGCTTAAGAAATATCCTGAAGTTGATCAGGCCATTGCTTTAAGAACTCTTACTAAAACTTACTGGCTTAAGGATGAAGTTTTTGTTTCTCATCAGATGACTTCACCTCTTAAGAGTTCACTTGATCATAAGACATATGGACAGCTTGGAACTTCTTTTGAAGTGGTTCATATTAATCGTCCGTCCTTTGTTGTTTATGGAAAAAAAGTGGAGTTTGATTTTTCACCAAAGCCCTGGATGCTTAAGATTATGAGACATTTAAGGATATTAAGAAAAATCATGCCCCTTTGGCATAAAACCGAACGTGAGATCGCTCTCACAATACGTAAAGAAGTCGTCTCGTATGTGTGCAGCAGAAAGCGCCTCAAAGAGCTTGATGCCATTAAAGGGTACCGTGAGATTCGTTATAAAAATGCCAGTCTCTACTTAGGAAAAAAATATGAATAAGATCATTGATGCCGTTTCAATTGTCATGACTTATGGGGATCAGATTTTTGCTATTCAACGCCAGTTTTTTTTAAAAGCGTTCCCTGGTTATTGGGCATTTCCTGGTGGAAAAGTAGAAGTAGGCGATGATGCTTTTCATTCTGATCATGTTATTGCTTCTGGACTTGAGCCCCGTCTTTTTGGAGCAGCTGTGCGTGAAGGAAAAGAGGAATTAGGCATTGATTTACGTGAGGAACTCGCAGCAGGTCGAATTGACCGTATCGATTTTCTTGGTCTTGCTGTTACTCCTGATTTTAATCCTTTCCGTTTTGCAACTTACTTTTTTCGTATAAATTTTAACATAAAAGTAGACTTCAACATTGATCGAAATGAAGCACGTATTGCTAAATGGATGAGTGCAGCTGAACTCCTTCATCAATATAATCAAGGATACATTCTTGCCGTTCCACCAGCAATTAAAGTCATAGAGACTCTTGCACGAGATCCAGATATTAAAAGTATTCCGGATCTAAACTTTCGATACGATACACATAATGTTGTGCCTTACATTGAATCTCTAAAGTCTGTGCGCCAAATTATGCCCTTATCTCATACGTTGCCACCGGCCACTCGAACAAATGCTTTTCTCATCGGGGATGGCGCTGAAGCAAAGATCCTAATTGATCCCTCTCCTCAAGATGATGAAGAATATAAAAAATTCTTAAATACTGTGAAGCTATTTGGTGTGGATAAAATCATGCTGACTCATCACCATCCGGATCATCACGAACGAAGCACTCAGATGGCGCGAGAGCTTAAGTTACCTATCATGTTAAGCAAGGATACTTTTGATAGGTTACTTCGAAAAGATACGACATATTTTAATGGAATTAAAACTCAGTTTCTTAAAGAGGGTGATGTTATTACTGAGTGGCTTGGAAGAAAAGTTATTGTCTATGAAATTCCTGGACATGATGAGGGCCATTTAGGAGTTGCACCAGAAGATATGAGCTGGTTTTTGGCAGGAGATCTTTTTCAAGGGTCCGGGACAGTTGTCATCGGAGGATCTGAAGGCAATATGAAAAAATATTTTAATACTTTAGAAAAAGTCATCGCTCTTTGTCCAAAAGTTGTTTTTCCTTCTCACGGAATTGGTCTAGGTGGAACAGCGATCCTCGAGCGCACTCTTGAACATCGGAAAGTTCGTGAGAACCAAGTTCTAGTCATGACCCAAAAAGGGATGGACCCGCAACAGATTCTAGAAGAGATTTATAAAAATGTTTCCAAGGATCTATGGCCATACGCTATACAGAATATTCATAAACACATTGATAAATTAAGAGATGATGGATTGTTGATATAATTTTTATTACTGACTACTTTTTATCTTCTTGCGCAAGGCTTCGCCAGTGATGTGTTTTGTTTCGCAAAGCTTCGCCAGTGATGTGTTTTGTTTCGCAAAGCTTCGCCAGATAAAACTTGACAGATACGTATCTTTTACGTATTAATGCTTTATGAAACTCAAAAACATATCCAATTCGGAATTATTAAAAACAACTCTTAATCTCGCAAGT
>CAMCZE010000051.1 GCA_945885655.1 Bacteriovorax stolpii
CTGATGAAGTAAATAAATTTTAAGCGAATGCCGGCCCAAAAAAAGTGCAGGATTGGGAACTTTTAATTCTCGCAATGTTTTGACGCGTGAAAGATAGGGTTCAAGAAGAATGCCCAATAAAATCGTCCAAAACCAGGGATAGATAGGAATAAAGTCCAAGGATTGGCGCTGAAGAAGTGTGGAAACCCATTTAATGTCGTAGTCCAGGCCATACTGAAGACTTATGATCAGGGAAAAAACAAAAAGAGCAAACAGTCTGTGATGCACGACTAACGCACCTAAGAAAGATCCAACTAAAATGCAATGAAGAGTTCCAAAATAAATCCACTGACTCGGAAACATGATGTAAGAGACCACACTGATGGCCAAGGCGGCAAGGCCCAGCTTTATGCTGCGCTTTAATAGTGAGTGCCATTTGATCGAGGGAGTATGGGTGATATTAAGCGAGAGCCCGACACAAAATAAAAAAGTTCCTGCAATCACTCGGGGGAAAGCATACCAGAAACCATCACTGAAATTCACGGCCATAAATCCAAACATATTCAGATCATAAGTTGTATGGAAGATGATCATCCAGATGACGGCCAGGGCCCTTAAGGCATCAATATACCCTTGTCTCATTCATCCTCCGGAAAATAGAAAAAAACGGGGCCCTGGTTGATCAAAATCATTTGACCCATACTCTCATTTGAGAGTCCATGACTTGAAAGTGGCCTGAGTACGGAACGGGTGGGCAGTTCATACTTACAATCACCTTTAAGTTCCACCATGACTTCTTTTAATGCGCCCAGAGAAAAAAGACCGATGTGATGAAAACGCCATTCACCAGCGGCCATAAAATGAAAAACTTTTTTTCCATGCTGATTATAAAAAAAAACTTGAGATTGTGGACATGCGGCCAAAAAAGAGGAGATTTCTCCTAAATTAAAAAGTTCATGATCTCTTCTTCCACCTAAAAATCCCCAGAGATGAAATGTGTAAGGTTTTTTATTTTTAAATAAAGACAGGGCCAGGCATAAGTCAGATTGATCTTTTAAAGGTGGATGTTTAAACACATGACGGGCCTTTGGGGTGTGAGCATAGGAGTCTTGGTCACCGACCCAAACATCTAAATGTTGTGCAAAGTTGGCCCCTCCATCGACACCTAGGAGAGAATGGGTTAAAAATGATGGCGGCAGCTCAGGCCCCATGGGGCCTACGAATATCCACTCTGATTTATGCTCAAATTCTTTGGGTATGTTCATGGATAAAAGTTTATCGTTTCTTATTCTTGTTGTGGAGGGTTTTTCATGATTTCAATTAAGTCAGAGAGGGCAAAAAAGCTTTTGGCCTCACCAGAAGTGGTCAAAACAACTTTATTACCCACCATGAGAAGATATCCTGGAAATGATCTTAAGGCCTGGGCCCATTTGGAATGGGGAGAAGAGAACGTCAAAAATCTGGCGTTTTTCGGAGAATTTGATTCTTTAGAAAAATTAATGTTGGAAGCAATGGGAAAACTCATGATTGGTAGACCCATGAGTCGAATTGACACGTTGACTGTTCGAGAGTGCGAAGCTTTTTTGCGAGATAAAAATTCTGAAATGGCCCTCGATGGATTGTCAGATAGTGTGGAGGAAAAATTTAAAAAATTTTTTCAGTGGATCCGCCAATGGCCTCGCAATACAACTCACGAAGAGTATCATTTCTCCTCTGATAATGGCCCTTTTGTACGTTTAAAACTGGTCGAGAAAGTGCGGGAGATTAAGGCCTTTTTAAGTTCTTCTCAGATCATAAATCTTTATCATCAAGTGGCCCTTCCAGAGCTCGTAGATGTCGATGAACTGACCGTCTATGTGCAAGTCCCTTATGCCTCAGAAAAGGAAAAGGCCCTGTTTGAAGAGCTCCATTTATTAGGTGTGGAGGCCTTTCAGGAGGAGCATCTTAACTTTATCCCAGAAGCTTAGAGACAAAACTGCAAAGATTGTGTTTGATAAATTGAAATTTTTGTCGCTACAATGGAGCAGTAGTTAACTTAGACACTTATCATGAGCAGGAAATGGAAGAAAAAGTAAAAGAATTAAGTTTCAAAGAGGCAAAAAAAGAAGAAGAGGTGGTAAACCTTTCTAAGTTTGATATCCAGGCCTTTACTGATACTCAAGATTTTTCTTGGAATCTCGACAACATCAAAAAAGAAGTTAAAACAGGTTGGAAACTCTACTCTGTGATGACTGACGAAGAGATTGTTGCGGCAGTCCTTATGAAAAAAGACGGAGACACGCTTTTTACGAAGAATACTCCGATCAAAATGGCGTTCCAGGGGAATGGCTTTTCTCATCAGATTAAAAATTTTTACGAACAAGAAGCAAAAAGACTTTCTCTCACAAAAATAGTTAATCACTGTCCTGTGGATAACTTTCGCATGATCGCTCTTAATGAGAGTCATGGTTATAAGAGAACTGGCAATGCTTTTGGAGTTTCTAACAATATTATCGAATGGGTAAAAGTTTTATAACTGAGTACGCCAATAAACCAATGGGAAGTCATTTTCCCTATTCTGACGGAGGATATCATTATGGCCAAAAAAACAATTGCAAAAAAAGCTACGGCTAAAACTGCTACAACCAAAAAAGCCAATGCAAAAAAAGCGACGGCCAAAACTGCTACGGCAAAAAAAGCAACTGCTAAAAAAGTTGTGGCAAAAGCTGCTACAGCTAAAAAAGCAACTGCTAAGACAGCAACTACGGCAATAGCTCAAAAAGCAACTTTAAAAGCTACTTCAATAAAAAAATCAACTGTAAAAGTTGCTCCTAAGAAAAAATCAGCACGTAAGCCAAATGCTGCTTTTATGAAGCCACTTAATCCATCTAAAGAGCTTGCTGAAATTGTTGGGGGATCTCCGATTCCTCGTACAGAAGTGATGAAAAAAGTATGGCTTTACATTAAAAAGCACGATCTTCAAGATGCTAAAAATCGTCGTGCGATCAATGCTGATGATAAATTGAAGGCCGTATTTGGTGGAAAAAAACAAGTGACTATGTTCGAAATGACTAAGCTTGTTTCTAATCACCTTAAATAGGTTTAAAAAAACGTTTATAAAAGAAGGCCACCCTCATACGGTGGCCTTTTTTATTTTGTTTGTTTCATCCATTCTAGGGCCATCTCGTTGGCCACTAAAAATGAGGCAAGATGACTCTCAAATGATGGAAGGATGCGAGTCTCTACCAATGTGTATCGAACTGTTGAAACCATTGTTAGGGCATCTGCCGCAAGAAGTGGAGCTGGTGCCCAGTATTGCAAGCGATTAATGAACTTAAGTCTTGAATCCACTTCTTGAGTTGATAATTTAAAAGCATTCTTATCCCTTGGCACTCGATTAAAAAACTTCTGAGAATAAAGTTTAATCATGAGATCTTCAGTTGTATCTGCCTTAAGATGTAAGGGATAAGTTGTGCGTCTAAGTTCAGCTCTTTCTTGATTCATGGCCATGGCCCAACGAAAGGCCCTCAGATGATCACGTTTTAAATGTTTTTTCACAAACTTCTGAACCGCAGAAGATGAGTGATCTAAAGTTTCTTGAGGGATCTCTAGAGTGACTTTAAGCTTTTTAATGAAGTTTGCATTAAATTCTGGATCTTCATCTTTAAATGGTGTCCAGGCATCAACTGTGTGAGCGAGAACATTAAAGGTTTCACCAGTTCCCAACTCAAAAGTGAGTGTGATAGGGGAGCAGTGAAAGTTCATATCACTTGATCGCACTGTTGCTATCTGAGTATCATCACTTTTTTTATAATGCTTAAAGCGTTGAATCACTTGACCCCGATAAGACTGGTCCTTATTTTTATAAAAAATGCCAGAAGTCTCCAGGATCACAAAATCTTTTTGTTCAATCTCTTCGTTTGTGACTCTAAAATCCCAAGAAGGATCTTTTAAGGCCTTCACATAAAAACCAGTTTGCCCTTTGGCGTGTGTTCCTAGAATACGAAGTTCTCTAGCACTGTTGCCCTGGCCTGTTTGAAGTACTGCCAGACGTTTGGTCAGTCGAGCAAGATCATGAAGTTTTATTTCAGGTTGACGGGCCCACTCTTCAGAAGGAAGAGCGCGGACCATGGGTTCAGATTTTTTATCTGTTCCTGGACGTCCATGTAGAGGAGCATTAGGTCGATAGTCATAAGTAAAAAATGGAGTGCCACCATTGGAGTCATAATCATAAAATTGGGTCCAAATTTCTCCATCGGTTGTGAGTGCCATGCTGACCGAAGCACTGGAGGCAAAAGCGTGATATTTTTTTATCCCACGTTTTGGCCCACACAACTGGCGACTTAAATCAGGCGGAAACCAGGGATCTCCCCAGGAGATTGTCTGTTTATCTTTATTAAGGGTGAAAACAGTCGTGCATCCAGCAGAGCCCCAGTTAAATTGGTTACCCTTAATATCTTCATAGTAGGCCACATCTTTGTGGCGGATGCTGTAGATTAAATCTTCTACGTATGAGGGAGCTTTAAGTCTTTCTTGAAGTTTTAATCCCACTAACTTTTCCGGAGCAGGAAGCCCCCATTTTTTATCAATCTTTCCATCTTGAGTGTTTAAGCGCCAGAGCTCATCATTTTCAGTTTTCAACAGAAGTGCATGGTCATCGGCGGCCAGGGCCTTGTAATTTGCATTCTCTATTTTTAATTCTTCCCAATCATGAGGTGCTTGTAAAAGGCATTGGCATTTAGCAATATAGTCCGCATTGGCCCTCCAATAAACTTTTCCTTTGTTAAGGGCATAATTATAATGGTTGGTAATGGCCTGTGTACTTGAGTTAACAGAAATAATCGTGGGAAGAAGAGCGAGAAGTGAAGTTGTAAGTGCCATGAGGTCCTCATTAACAAAAAGGCCCGGAGTTACCCGGGCCGCATATATAAGATCTTAGTTGTTCCAGTGGCCGCCTTCTTGGATAAGAAGACCTGTGGCCGCACCAACTGAGAGAGCATCACCAGTTAAAATCTGACAGAATCCACCTTGGCCCACTGTAAGAGCAGTTCCTACGCCAGCGAGGGCACTGACTTTTGCAAACACTCCCACATTCACACCATCTCCATTACCCACACATACCCTTGCTGCAGCAGACCCGTAGGCAATATGAAGACCAACTCCAATCAAACTGAAACCGCATTGATCATGCCTTCCGATCAGTCCTGCCATGAATGCAGGGGTATACCTATTAGAATAGGCATACCCATCTGAACACCAGTCAGCGTTCACAAACGATGCGTATGCGCTTGGGATAACAGAAAAACTTGATTTAACTTTTAGTGAAGCAAGGTCAGAATTGTTATAAATCAATTCCATGGTACTTTTTAATGTTGCCCCACAGTTTATTGGTTTGGCCTTACATTGATCTTGAGCAGACCTTAACGCTAGATTTTCAAATGTTCCGGCCTTATTCATCAAAGCAGTCATTCTCATAAATTCTTTTCTAATGTGTTTATGATTGGGATGATCGTGTTTCCAATCTTTGTACCCTCTTAAAGCGCGCTTTAAAGATTCTAGGATGCTCTTTTTTTGTTTTGCTTCAAAGGCATTGTTGGCCTTAATACTTTCAATTTTTTTTGCTTCATCTTGGAACATTTTTGTTGAAGCACTGGCCTGATAAGAGGTTAGTGAACTTAGAAAAATAAAAGCAATGGGGATTAATGATTTCATAAGAAATCCGTTTAAAATTTAAAGTAAGCGGAGTGAATATACATGAATAAGTGATTCGGTGCGTTATATTTTTTGTTTTTGTAATAATTTCCTAACAATTCATCTTGAAACCCCGAAAGTTTCTCATTGAAATGTTCTTACTGGCAGTGATTCAGATTTTTCGAGCGTCTTGAAAGAGTTTTATTTGATCGGCGTCAATGAACTGTGGGGCCAGCTCCGAGTTCATAAAATCTTGGCAATGAACAGTGGGGTTTCCTTGTGGGAATGCAGATTTTCCTCCATAAAACTGAACACACTGATGAGAATAAAAAGTGATGTATTCAGGAAAATGAGTTTTAAAAAGTTGCAGGATGACACGCTTTTTTTGTTGATCAAGACTCATAAAAAGCTCATCCGGTAAGGGGTCAAGATTTTTTAGCATCGTAAGTACTTTATCTCGACGACTTGGGGCCTGGGCCAGTTGTTTAACTCGATTCCAGGAATAATTAAAAAGTTCGCCTTGAGAGGGTTTTTCCAAAAGATAAACGGTGAGAAAAAAATCTTCTGTTTTTTGATCCATTTTTCCTTGAGAATTTAGGATTTGATAGGCGAGTTCCCGATCTCCTACTTTTACTGGGGAGTAAAGGCGTTTGTTCGCCTCAGCATTCAGCGAGGGTAAACAATCATGATGAAGAGTTTGATCTATCTTTGTTAAAAAATCTCCTTTGGACCCCAGGCGTATATAATCAATTTCAAGTTTTCCCCATAAAGAATCCATGACAAAATCTTTTTTGCAATAAAATTCACTTAGAGGATTTTTCAGTGGGACTTCTAAAAAGGTCCAGGTGGTATAAGGGGAGTTTTTGTATTGGACCACCATTTCGGCCAGCTTAAAAGAAGTCTCAGGGTTCTGTAGATCAGCTTCCCAGAACATTTTAACATCATCCCAGCAAGGAACTTCCTTTTTTAAGCAGGCATTCAGGTATCGCAGACCTATGTCTTGGCGTTTAAGTTTAAAAACGTCGTCATTTTTGAGAACGGGCCAGCGGTAGTGATTTTCTATCCAGTTAAAGTCTTTTTTCTCGATTTCGGCCTTATTCAGTATGGTACGGGTGGCAGCGTCGGCCATTTTTGTAACCATATTTTTCCAGGTTTCTTGACGTTCACTGGGCCTAATATCCATGGCGTGCACAAAAAACTCTGTAAAGGCCCCTTCTTGGGATAAAACTTCAAGATCGGCCAAACTATAGGCGACTTCGGCGGCAGAGGCCCTTCCCAGTAGTAGTGTTATGAATAATATCGATTGGAGCATATGAATATTTTAGGTCTTGTCTGTTCACGGAGTCAATTTTTGAGAGTACATTAGGGCATCATTTTTTTGGAGGATTCTTGTGGAGAACGTGGGTATTCCGGTTGTAAAAGTACGCGTGTCAAAAGATCAGTGGCAAATCTCTTTTTATGAAGAATTTGAATCCCTGATCTTTCCAGTGGGAGACCTTCACCCTTTGGTACAGGAACTGATCAGTTTTGTTACCAAAAGTGGCCAGAATAAGGGGCTTCGACGTGAAGTGACTTTAGATGCATTTCCATTTTTATGTGCGATTAGACCTGAAGAGAAGGCCATCTATATTGGAACCCGACGTTTAGCTCGTGAGCTGGCCCTTTTGAAACTGTACGAAGTAAACCCCGTTTTAGTTGAACAAGATATTGAAAATCAATTTTTTAACCTTAAAAGTCATATAGAAAAAATCAGCACTCTTGCCCCTTCCCTGTTTCCGACTGAAATTGAATGGGTTTCAGAACTCAATGATTTACCTCTGTTCTGGAATAGGCCTGATTGGAAAGATGTTGATGATCACGCTCGTTTTATTTTAAAGCAGCTCGTGAAAAAAACGGGTGACTATCGTTCAAGTTTATTTGAGAAAGTTTCCGATTTTGGTTTAGCTCTTACGGCCCAGTATGATCTTATCCGAGTTCATTTACTTAAGTTTTTGGCCCTTCTGCCATCCCTTGATCATGATAAAAATGGCCAAGAAGTTAAACGTAATCTTTTAGAAAGTCTCAGACGTCTAAGAGCAGATTCAGATGCCATCAACCAACAAAAAATACGAGGATCAAAGGCCCTACCTGTTTACCTCACATTTTTATTTAGTGCCGCTGCCACGATTGCCAGTGCCATACCTGCACATCTTTTAGCGGCCGTGGTCCGTCATCTGGTTCGTAAAATGGCCAAACGTTTTATTGCTGGAGAGAGTATCAATACGTCTCATAAAACCTTAAGTGATCTGGCCCAATCTCAGCGTGAGGCGACCCTTGATCAGCTGGGGGAGCTTGTTGTTTCGGCCAGAGAAGCAGATGAGTATTTTGAAAAAGTGTTACAACTCATTCATGGACTCAAACATCACATTACGAAAGGTGAAAAAAATAAGGCTGCTCTTTTAAAGGCCCACGTTTCAATTAAAGTCTCCGCTCTAAGTCATGACTTCCGTTCTCAGGCCTTTGAAGCGACTTATGCGAAAGTGGCACCGAGGCTTAAACGTATTCTTCAAGAGGCCACTCGTGAACAAGTGTTTATCAACGTTGATGCTGAACACTACCATTACCGTGATCTTGTTTTACGCATTTTTGGAAAAGTGCTCTCTGAAACTCCGGAACTCTCTGATTACGCTCAAACAGGAATTGTGGTTCAGGCCTATCTTCGAGATGGTGCGAAACATCTTTTAGATGTGGTGGCCTTAGCAAAAAAAAGAAATCTCAGAATGCCCATTCGTTTGGTCAAAGGGGCCTATTGGGATGCTGAAACAATTGAAGGCGAGGCCCATCAGTTTATTCCACCGCAGTTTTTAAATAAAGAAGAATCAGATCTCCATTTTAGACAACTGGCCTATCTGGCCTTAAAACACCACGAGCACATTCATCTTGCTGTGGGATCTCATAATCTTCAGGATCATGCTTTTGTAGAAAGCATGCGCGAATTAAAATTTCCTGATGCTCCCGTGATTGAACATCAATGCCTCCACATGACCTATGAGGCCCTCTCTCATGGTTTGGCGAAGATGGGCTGGCCAACTCGAAACTACATGCCCATTGGAAATCTGTTGGTGGGGATGGCCTATTTGGTTCGGCGGATTATGGAAAACTCGTCACAAGTGGGAGTTCTCTCCATCATGCGTTCTCATCAAAAGTCGGCCGGACTTATTTCTCCTGTGGATGTTCTACTAAGTAGAAAAAAAGCTCAAGGAGTGGTTCATGATTCATTTGTGACTCAGATAAAAAGTGATTTTACTCCGGTAAGACCACTTCGACTTTATTTGCCAGAAGAGCTTAGTTTGTTAGAAAAAGAAATTGAAGCTTTTGGAAACAAATGTTTATCCCATCAAGATAAGTGGCGTTCTTCATCAGAGATTAAAGTGATGTGTAGTTCTCGTCCTGAGCTTATTCTTGGTACTTATTCCACTCACACTGTGGAAGACGCTGTTCGGGCAGTAGAACAAGCAGAGAGTGCTTTAAGTAAGAGCTGGTGGAGTAAACCGTCTTTTTCTTTATTCCGTGTAGCGATTATGTTGAAAGCGGCCGATCTGATGCTTAGACGTCGAAATCATCTCTGTGCAGTCATGATTTACGAGGCCGGTAAAACGATGACCGAGGCATTGGGGGATGTGGATGAGGCCATTGATTTTATCAACTTTTATGCTCGTCAGGAAATGGGCCTTCAACTAAGTGGAAAAAAACTTACTAACCGTGGTGTGATTGCCGTGATTGCTCCTTGGAATTTTCCTTTGGCCATTCCTTGTGGCATGAGTGTGGCCCCTTTGGTTGCGGGAAATGCTGTGATTTTAAAACCAGCAGAACAAACCCCACTTATTGGCATTGAACTCTACCAGCTCCTCATTGAGGCCGGTGTACCTCAAGACATTTTGCAATTGATTTTAGGAGATGGAGAAGTGGTGGGAGCACCATTAGTGACTCATTCCCGAACGGCCGGTATTGTTTTCACAGGATCTAAATCTGTAGGCCAGTGGATTTACCGAAATGCGGGAGATAAAATTCTTAACCATTATAATCATCAATTTCCTATGCAGAAAAAAGTGATAACTGAAATGGGTGGAAAAAATGCCATCATCGTCACAAATAACTGTGAGCTCGATGAAACGATTTCAGGCATTCTTTTTTCGGCCTTCGCACATGCTGGTCAAAAGTGTTCGGCCGCCTCTCGAGTGATTGTTCATAAAGAAGTTAAAGAGGCCCTGGCCCTACGTTTGGTTCAAGCGATCAAAGATCTTAAAGTGGGCGAGGCCCTAGATCCTTCAACATCGGTGAATCCGCTTATTTCTCAAGAAGATCAACAAAGAGTTCGTCGTGCAATTGAGGAGGCCAAGGATGAGGTCATCCGTGTTCATGGGAAAATCCACATTGATCGCTCTTTTGAAAAACTTCCTGGCTTCTGTGTGGGACCAGCACTTTTAGAAATACCTCTTCATCAGGCCAAGAAAAAAGAATCATGGGCCCAACGTGAAATTTTTGGGCCAGTGATTCATTTAATTGAATATGAATCCATGATTGAGGCAGTGGAGCTTTTTAATGATACGGAATATGCTTTAACGGGTGGACTTTATTCTCAGTCTCAAGATGATATTGATTTTTTCTTACGTTTTTTACGTGCGGGAAATCTTTATGTGAACCGTGCGAATACAGGTGCTCGAGTAGGAATTGAACCATTTGGTGGCTTTAAACTTTCAGGAACTGGTCCAAAGGCCGGTGGGATTGATTATTTACCACAGTTCCATGTGCCCCTTTTAAATCCAGAGATTACGACTGAAACTCCAACTTGGTCTCAAGATAGTGGTTATAATCCTCTGACTCCTCGTCCCTCACTTATTTCTGTACGAGGAAGAGTGGAGCGATTTGCAGCTTTTTCGAAGGACTTTCTCAATCAATATGAAATGTTTATGGGCGTTGTAAACGAAGCGGAAAAAGCGCAGTTACAGGATTTTTCTCAATGGATTAAAGAGCATCTTGATTCCTATCTAACTGGGCGCCACTTAAATTATGTGATCCCTGGCCAATTAAGTTACAACGACAAATCTCTTATAAAAGATGCTGGGTTGTTTGTGGCCCTGACAAAAAAACCAACACTTAAATCCTTGCATTATCTTTTTGCCTCATTGGCCTTGGGTACTGGTGTGACTATTGTATGTGTAACTGATGAGGCCTACTCAAGTTGGAAGAGTATTGCAGATGTAGCGTGGAAAGCAGGTTTTTCTAAAACATCTCTTGATATCACTTTTATGTCTGAGAGAACTCTTGATACTCTTTTGCAAGGATCTCAATACAGTTTCATTTATGCTGAGCAATTTGTGCATTCTCATGGATCCCTTTATAAAAATATTTTAGGTGGTAAATCTCTTCACGAAAATATGCGTCTCATTCTGTCTGAAGTTGATAGTGTGACATTGAGCGATTATGCACATGTGCTTGATCAGTTCGTTTGGATTCGTTCCATGGCGATTAATACCATGAGGCATGGGGCCCCCCTGGAGTTGAGTACATGAAAGTTTTAGTTCTAGGTGCAGGGAAAATGATCGAGGCCATTTTAACTGGCCTTAAAGGTCAGGAGGATTTATCTGACTGGACTATTTATTCCCCGTCCGGAATTAGTGCCGATGTCTTAGCACAAAAAGTAGGGGCAAAAAGTCTCTCAAACCTTGATCTCATATCAGCTCCAGATTGGATCTTAGTGGGTTGTAAACCTCAGCAGCTTAAAGATCTGAAAATAACTCTGAATGGACGTTTTAAATCTTCTATCTATGTGAGCCTTCTTGCGGCGATTCTAGAAAAAGATCAAAAAGAAATTCTGGGCGTTGAAAAACTTGTTCGAGTGATGCCGAATTTACCGGTTCGTTTTAAAAAAGGTGTGAGCCTAATCTCATCTAGTTCTGCGTATGACGAGATGCGGATATTCCATCATTTGTTTTCAAAATTAGGTATGGCCATCTCTCTTAATGAACATGAATTAGAAGAACTCACATTACTCACTGGATCTGGCCCTGCTTTATTTTATGAATTCACTCATATGCTTAGTGCTTCATTTGAATCTTTAAATGCGAATCAGCGTGAGAATCTTGCTCGTCAAATTCTAGCGGGGGCGGCCCATAGTGCATCTCTTGGAACAGAGTCTTTGACTGAAATGACTAATGCCGTGACTTCTAAGGGGGGAGTAACCATTGCTGTCCTAGAGAAATGGCATGACTTAAATCTTTCAACTTATATTCAAGAGGGGATTAGGGCGGGAAAAAACCGTGCAAAAGAGCTGCGTGAGCTTTTTGGCCTACGCAGCTAAATCTTACCCCATTCTAGCAGCTTACCTTGATCCACTTCGGAAATAGAGTGAAATGTTAAAAAGAATGGGGCCGAAGTGGGCCCTTGAAAAGCTTCGCTTTTCTGCAGGTATTATTAAGAACGTCGAAGAAAAATTTAGATGCTTAAGGCCCTGGCGTGAGCTTCTTGGTAAGAAGTAAGTTTTTGTATCCTGAGGGGCATTGCTAGATATTATTCTTCAAAACTAAAATCACTCTTTTCATGATCAAGTGTTTTATACAGCTCGCCTTGGCAAAAAGTATTCTGGGCGAATGAGAGACACCGATTGAGTTCTTTTTTTATCTTTTTTTGTGTGAGGGATTTTTTCTGGTCTTTGCTCAGTACTAACTGGTGTTCACGGAAGAGATCATCGATAAAATAACAGGTACAGTTCTGATCACATTCTTTTATGAGATCATCAATATCTTTTTGATTATCAAGCATGGCCTCAAGATCATCTTGAACGACTTCCATACGAGGTCTAATGGTGCGAAGTAAAAGTGAGGCCTCATCGCGGTCAGGGACACAGGCAAGAGGTGCCATTTCTCCATCAAAAATACGTGTAAGAAGATGACTAGCAAGGATAACCTCACTGCGAGAAAATTCTTGAATGATCACATGATCCGTTTTTGCTGAGGTAGGATTTTTTATATCCTGGTGGGAACATGATAAAAGAAGGAATAAGATGAGAACGTTTATTTTTTTGCACATACAGTTTTGGCACCTTCGTTCATTTGTGTGACAATTTCGCCTAGGGTACAAGTTCTACGGCCGTCTTCTTTTAAGTATTCCATAATGGTCTTAGAAGCTTCAATAGTTCTTTCGTGTACGTCGTGAAAAAGGATGATACCGGCGTCTTTTTTTGTGTTTATGATCTGAAGTTTGGTGCGTTCAATAATCTTGTCAGATGACCCAGGCATCCAATCAAGGGTGTCAACGTTCCAAAATACATGGATAAGATTATTGGCCGCGATCTTTTCACGGATATTGGCATTCCCAACACCTGCTCCATACGGTAGGCGGAAAAATTTAATATCAAGTTGAAGAATCTTTTCTAGTTTATCTACGGCTTCTGTTATTTCACGCTCTAGGGTCAAGGCACCTACTTTTGTTAACTGTAGGTGACTATATGAATGAGAGGCCATCTCCATTCCAGCATCACGAATGTCGAGTGCAACTTTCGGGAAGTTTTCCACTGACTTTGTTAACTGAAAATAGGTGGCCTTGAGACCAGCTTTTTTAAGGTTCTCTAAAATGGCCGGACTGATCTTTTCGATGGGTCCATCATCAAAGGTAAGTGACCATACTTTTGTTGGGAATTCGTTACCGCTGATACTACCGGCCTTTGTGCTACTAGGGAAAAAACGTTTTTCTTTTCCACTGACATTGATATCCAGAAGGTGGGCCAGGTGTTCTATGTTTTTTTCATAAACTTTAAATTCTTGATGGGTCTCAAGGCCTACAAGTTCTTGGGAGACCTCTTTCATGGCCACTCGGTCAGAATATCTACGTTTTGAAATGAAACCAAGTTTACTTATAAGGTTTTGCATAGAAAGAGAGGCCATATCTGATTTTTTAGAAAACTCTATGATCTTCATTCGAAGAAGAAACTCTTTATTAGGCCCAGGATTCTTTTTAACTGAATCTAGTACATCTTTTAATTCATCTTCGATTTCTTCAACCTGGGTTCGTACGGCAATGAGCTTGAGATAGGGCATGGATTCATAGAGGTTTAAAAAAGATTTTTCTTTAAGTTCTTGATCGAAGGTTAAAATATTTTTTTGCCCAATGACATAATAGCTATGAAGGGAAAGAAGTTTTTCATCAATGTCTGAAGCAAAAGACTGAGTGTCTTCTAATAAAAGTTCTTGAACAGAGAGGGAAGCAATTTCTCGAGATTTTTGCACTTCATTGTCACTGAAAAAAGAATGCATCCCACAGGAATTGGTCAGGAAAAGCATAAAAAACCATGATTTGTGCAT
>CAMCZE010000052.1 GCA_945885655.1 Bacteriovorax stolpii
ATTATTGAGATTTCTGTACCTGAGTTAACTTTTGACGATATTTCAAGCTTGCCAGCCCACGATTGAACAGTTTGAAAAGCATGAAATAGCCCTAGCCCTGAACCGGCATTATTCATTTTTGTTTTACCGAAAGTAACGCTTTCTTCGCCGAGTTGAGTAAGGATTTCCTCTGGAATGCCCATCCCATTATCGGTGATTGTAAGCCTAATTGAGGGAGTTGTGCTGGCTAGTGTGATTACGATCTTTCCAGAGCGGCAGCTGAATGATTCAACAGAGTTATTTATAATGTTAGAAATTATTCGCTTGAGTAAGGCTTGATCAAAATTTGCGAAATGTTGTAAAGGATCTGAAACATGGAATTCTATTATAATCCCATCTTTATTCCTTAATTCTGTTCGCTTTTCAGAAACAATTTCTTCAACAATATTCGAAATAAGATGGGTTTGAAACTTTGGTTGGCCAGATTTGTGTGGCAGGATGTTATTTGCAATGTCTTTTATGCGGCCAATAGTACCTAACAAGATATTCTTCGTTCCTTCAGGTAGTGTGTTAAGTTCATCAGTAATCATTCTTATCACAGCAAGTGGAGACTGAATGTCATGATGTACCTGCGTAGCGACTCTGGATAAAGCTGTTACTTCTCTTAACTTTATCTCACTTTCATTTTGTCTTGATTTTATTTCGTTTAATTGGATTATTATATTGTTTATATCATTTATTTCACTGATGTTTGAAGAGTATGATTTAAATTCAATGTCATTTGTTCCTCCATTGTGTTTTAAAAATGATGAGTAGTTTGAAATTGGAACACTTAAAGAAGTGGCAAGGTGATCAAAGCTTTTTTTAATTATATAGTATGAGATTCCAAGACAAGTAAGAAAAATCAAACAGTATATAAAGACTGGTATTAATGAATGTTCTTTTGCATAAAAGATGGTGTAGTCCTTTTTAATTTTAAATTTTTTTGTTATAAAATAGTTCAAGCTATCAGGAATGAGTTTTGCTGATAGTGGGTTCTTTGTATCTATTAATGGGAATTGTTTGAAGTTATGAGCAATAATCTCTTCGTTAACTCCTAGAATAAGGTACTCATCAATCTGACCACTCTTAATAAACGAATTTAAGTTTCTACTTATTTCAAATGAGTCACTGCTTAGGATTAATTGCTCTAGATAGCTCGAGGTTCCCTTGAAGAACACTTCAAGTTTCTCGATATTTGTAAAATAGAGGCGATCAAATGAAAAATATGTGAAAAAAATGAAAAACAAAATAGAAACTCTACGAATAGATTTGTTGCAGGTGATTTTTGAAAGTTCAATGATCGAATTGGTTTTCATTGAAAATGTTGCCTTGTTTTACAACCTTCTTTAAGCTGCACTGCCTGATAGTTAATATAGGCTTCACCTGGCAGGGTTATAGAGTATCCCTCAAGACATTGGTGCCAAAAACTTACTTGTTTAGGATAGCTAACATTAAGAGTGACACCCATCTCTAATAGCTCTGAATTTAGTTTCTCTACATAGCTAATCCTTAATATCCGATCTGAACTAGACCTCAGAAGGTCAAGGTTCTTGTTATAAGTCTCTGATGTGTAGCTAGAAAGATTAATTAAGCTTCCATCCTGAAAAGTTTCAAGAAAGTATTCTATATATGGAAGATCTAGTGTTTGAGCTAGGAAGTATGCATTGGATTTATTTTTCCGAATATTCTCAATTAAAATATTGAATGGGACCGCTTTACATTCTGGTATTACGCCAGTCGTTTTAAAGCTCAGAGAAAAAAAACTGCAAATCTCTTGATGCTTATCAAGCTCGATAGGTATATCAATTTTGAATTTTCCACTGAGGCTTTTGGCGCAGTTATAAGATTCATCTTTGTTTCGAATGATTTTTTTATTAAATAAACTGGGTGGAAGAAAACCTGTGGCAGGTTGATGGTCAGGAATAAATTTTTTTATAAAATCATTTTTGTTAAAACTATCGATTAGACAATTTCTAGCTACTTTTGATTTTGTAATGCCCCGAGATGTGTTAAAAGCAACAATCCAAGTAGAGGCGGCAGGAACCATGATTTTATTTATATTTCGATCTTGAAATGATGAGATATAGGGCATTAAGCTACTATCGTGAATTATACCCGAGATGAGTTTCTCTTGTACTTGTTTCTCGTTAACTAAAACATAGTTCATCTTCTCAATTTTTGGCATTAACCCATAATATTGTGAGAATCTGATAAGGCTTAGTTTATGCTCATTAACGTCAATAAATTTAAATGGGCCTGTACCTATAGGAAAGCCATTCGAATTGTTTCGAATATAAATTTTTGAAGCTGGAGCTGAAAGCAGTGCTAAAAAAGGTGGATAAGGCCTATCTAAAGAAACAGATAACTCAAAATCATTTATTAATTTAACTTCCTTCATTCTTTTATAGCGATTGTAAACAGGACTGTTTTTTTTAAAAAGTTTATCTAGGTTTTCTTTTACATGCTTTGCGTTAAGTCTTTCACCATTATGAAAAAGAATATTATCCCTTAGTTTGAAATTATATTTTGTTTGTGTTTTATCTAGGCTCCACTTTGAAACAATTTGAGGTTCATACTCAAGGTATTTATTCACTTTAAATAAACCCTCTAACATCAATTCACATAAACTATTTTCAATCGTTGAAAATGAATTCATAGGATCCAGCTTCTTCGGAATAAAATAAGATGCTCTGTTATAGTTCTTAATCCCTGGATTTGATAAGTTTTGTTTACTGCAAGCCGAAATGAGCATCATAAAGAAAATTAAATAAGCCATGGAATTATCCTTGCTCTTACTCTCACAGAGTATGCTTGATAATCTAAACTTGTGCTTAGAATATTTTCTTCGGCATACATTCTTAGGATTGTGAGTGGCAAGTACAGCAGTAGAAGAATTAAGTTCATTGTGCTTATATTCATCAATATCCATCCCGCTATTGAGACTAGGTAGCCCAGGTAAATGGGATGACGAATATACTGATAAATGCCTTGAGACGTAACTTCTCTTAAGCTAGGTAAAACACCAAAGTTTTTCCAAAGATTAAAAAATCCAAGAGTCGAAATTGTGGTTCCGGAAAAAATTAGTAAATAACCAGATAATCGAGGAATGATCGATAATTCGCTCTTTGTTAAGAAAACTGGAATTATGACGTGTGTTACAGAGATGATCACATCTTTTAGTTTTGAAGATGTGACCAGGGCCGAGGATCTTTCAAGAAATAAGTAAGATAATAAAATTGTTAAAATACATTTAACCAAATTAAATAGATCTCCATGGTTTATGAAAGTTAGACCATTGTTTAATCCAACAAAGAGTGAAACCCCACTAGAGATATAATTAATTTCTTTATTATAAGTTATAGGTTTCAAATTAGACTCCACCCTCACCAGCTACTAACACCGATTTGTTTATCATGTTTTGTTTGCTTATAGATTTTGAGGCAATGAAGAGGGTGAAATAGATTCTAGGTCGAAATATTGAAAGATATACGGTTAGAAGCGGCGATCTAGAACTATGCACCCAAAGATGTCTTTTATTTTTAGGATGTTTGTTTATTATATATTCAACTTGGTAATTAAGCTTAGAGATAAGAATTTTTATAGTAGTAAGATCTAGAATATGCTCAAACGGGTATAATCTGAAATCATTTTCGAAGGCCATTAAATTTTCTTGGGCATACTTGTAGTTCATGTCAGGATCAGCTTCAGCTGTATTAAGAAGATGCTTGGAATCTTTTTTCCAACTTCAAAAATTTGCTTATTATCCAGAGTTTTCATACCAAGATGCTAATCTCAAATCCTATACGTATCAATCTGATCTGAACTTTTTATTTGGGCTAAATTAGGTGTAAAAAAGAAATACATTGTTATGTAATTTATATCTTACTAAAGATATGCCTTTATTAGACATAATGAGCGAGATTGTTGACTGAATTACTCAGGGCTGGTCAACCACCTCAAATGCCTTACTAATATCCCTAACAATTTCCCCCCATCAATCCGATAGGTCCCTTAGAAGCGAGGCCTATATGGATCCAATCAAATGGAATTACTTTCAATATCGTAAACAATACGACTATCCCGTCTATATTCGGTTCAAACAAGAGGACCTGAATCCAAAATTTATCCATCTTCTTACTGAGATTGGTTTCGTGGATTTAAATGAGAAAGAATCTAAAAAGATTTCTTTAAGTCGTCCGCTAACGAAAATTCTTACTATTCAAGCGGCCAGTCCGCGACTTCAACAACAAATTAATGGTCCCGATCACATGGATAAGTATGGGCAGGAAGCACTTTCGATACAGGGGGGTCTTCCGATTTATACGTATAGAAAAGTGGGAGTGATGGGACTTCCTCCTGGCAAAATTATGTGGGAGTTGGCGATTCATCCAGATATTGCTCACACAGAACAGATGGTTGGTCTGCGGGTGATTCTTACTCGCTTTTTAGCGCAAGCACTTTCGGATCAGGGAGTGCTTTGTTATTGGGGCACGATTAAAGACGATACAGTTGTAGTTATGAAGCAGCATCAGTCTTATGGTGAAGCGATTATTATTGATATTGATAAAAAAGTGGCTTTTTCCAATGGTGGCGAGATGCGCTTTAGTTCGAGTGTGAAGATTCTTCGTAAAGATAAAGAAGTGAAAACGGCTTCGGCAATGAATCGTGAAGAGACGATTAGCTTTTTAAGTGTTAGTTCATGTCTTTTGAGTTTTACCGGAATTACGCAGTCCATGAAAAGGGCCATCTATAATTTGAGTTCATGTTCAACGGCTTCTTATGCTGTGTCGGAATCAGTGGTTAATCTATAGTTGTCTTCATCCAGATTGTTCGTTAAGCTACTGAACTATGAATCAAGGATGGTTTGATCCCGTAATTTTTTCTCTTGGACCGCTTCAGGTGAGATGGTATGGCGCAATGTACGTCATGGGCTTTCTGGTTGGTGGGTGGATCTTTAAGTATTTGGCGAAAGAGAAATTCTGGTTAGCTCCCGCAGAAGAAATTGATAAATTTGTGACTTGGCTCATTATCGGCATGTTTATCGGTGCACGATTAGCATACGTTTTTGTGTATAACTGGGATTATTATTCTCAGAACTTTCTGGACATCTTTTCTGTATGGAAGGGTGGTCTAAGTTTTCATGGCGCAGTCGTTGGTATGGCCATGGCGAGTTGGATGTTTGCTAAAAAACATAAACTTCATTATTTCCATATTAGTGACTGTCTTGCGATCGCTGGATCTCCGGGGTTATTATTTGGTCGTCTCGGTAACTTCATCAATGGTGAGCTTTATGGAAGAGTCACCGATTCATGGGCCGGTATAACGTTTCCTGAAGGCGGACCATTTCCACGTCACCCATCGCAATTATATGAAGGGGTCTTGGAAGGAATTGTTTTATTTTTTCTTCTCTTTTATGTTCACCGACGCCAACACATTTATGGTGTAGTGAGTTCACTCTTTCTTTTCTGTTATGGTGTGTTCCGTTTCATCGTCGAATTTTTTAGAGAACCAGATGCTCAGCTTGGTTATTATTTGGGTTATTTTACGATGGGGCAACTTCTATGTGTTTGTATGATCATCGGCTCGGGGATCATGCTCTATTATGCTAAGAAAATGAATCTCGCTAATCCGATTATTCGCCGTTAATCATTTTATTTTTTTATCATTTGTTTCATCAGGGGAGTAAAACTTTTTTCTGGTGGAATGACTATGGGATGAACGGCGTAAAAAATCGGAAAACAAGTAATGGTACAAGCAGCACTGTAGATGTGCTTGAGATTATCTTTTTCCCAGGTATAGAAAGCTTCTTCTCCAAATTTTTTGTAACTGGTTTGTTTGCCTAATTTATTCACTAATGATTGAAAAAAAAGATCATGAAGAAAATAACTGGGTAGCTTTGCAAAAAAATCCAACGTTTTATCGTCCTTAACTTGCACTAAAACTGGAAATTTGTATCGCAGGTGGGCCACATAAAATTTTAAAGTTTGAGTGCCATTTACGGAATTCATGACCTCTGGTTTGCCAAATTTCTCTGTTGGTACAGAGAGGGCCATATCTGGAAAGAAAGGATTTAATGACTCAAGGCTAAAGTCATAATTTGGAGCTTCAACTTTAGCGTTTAAAGGTTGAAACATGAGGACAAGGCATGGCAAGATGGTTAAAAGTTTTAGCATGAGAGTCATTCTAGCACAAAAAGCTATTGCGATACTTGACCATGATAGTCCAGGATTCAGGGATGAACGAATTGGAATTCGTGTAAAGTGTTATTGGCCTTCTAGCGGCTAATTTTTCAAGTGACTGAAACTTATGTTTAGTTATGGGCGAGGAGATGCACAATTTCCGAGCTTGTGGCGACAACTTTAAATGGATTATTCTTTTATAGATGGGATATCCTACACCTTCAGGACGAATATGAGGATGACAAGATGATGAAAAAAACGGCCCTGCTGCCTTTGTGTCTCGCTCTTTTTATTACGGGATGTTCATCCACCAAAAAGAGCTCTTCAAAAAATCAAAATTCATACAATCCCAGTGTTGCTGAACAAGCTGAATACTATCGTGTTCAAGAGCAATTGATTGAGAGGGATCTTCCCAATTGCAAAGGTTGTATTCATGGAAGTGCTCATGAAGAAACTTTCACTGCTCCGCTCAATGTTTATCAACTAGAGGGAGAGCTCGTTACAGAACTGGGACTTGAAAATACAAAATTTGATATTCCTGTGGTGTGGAACCGTCAGGTGGCCATGTGGGTGAAATTTTTCACTGGCAAAGGGCGTAGTCACTTTATAAATTATACTCAACGTGCAGGTCGCTACGCACCTGTGCTTTCAAAAATTATGGCCGACAATGGTATGCCTCGAGATTTGATTTATTTGGCGATGGCCGAATCTGGTTTTCAGAACCATGCTAAGTCATGGGCCAAAGCCGTTGGTCCTTGGCAGTTCATGCCCTATACGGGCAAAAAATTTGGCCTAAGTATCGATTGGTATATCGATGAAAGACGTGATCCTTTAAAGGCCACGATCGCTGCTGCAAATTATCTTAAAACCCTTCATAATCTTTTTGGATCCTGGGAACTTGCCGCTGCTGGTTACAACGCAGGAGAAGGCAAAATAGCTCGTGCGATTCGAATGTATCACACAAAAGATTTTTGGAGTCTGACTAAGGGGCGTTACCTTCGTCCGGAAACAAAAAATTATGTTCCAAAAATTATGGCCCTTGCTATCATTGGCAAGAACTTAAATAAATTTGGTTTTACTGAAATCAATTTCGAAAAAGCCTTAGACTATGAAGAAATCATGGTTAAGGGAAACTCAGATCTTTATGACGTAGCCGAAGTTCTTGAATTAGATTTTGAAGAACTTAAACGGTATAATCCTGAACTCGTAAGATGGCAGACTCCAACGTATGTGAATGTTTATCCACTCAGAGTACCCGTAGGGGCAAAAGAGGCTTGGGATGAATTTGAAAACAAAGATTCAGTTGTAGCCAGTAATTTTAAAACGTTTGTTACGGCAAAATCACCAACTACTTTTCAACATATCTCTCGAAAGTTTAAAGTTCCAACTGATGTGTTAGCTTCCTTGAATCCTGAACTTGCTGCAAACAATGTTCCTGGCCGTTCTGAGGTAAAGCTTCCATTTAGAGAAGATCATTCGATGAAGAGCAATATGTATGCAGATCTTTATGAGAAAAAAACGTCTCGTCGGGCCTCCAGAAATACTCGTAGCTATAGTAGAATGATTAGTTCGAATGTAAATCGTGGCAAACTCATCAAAAACCCTTCCGTTTTTTATACTGTTCAGAAAGGGGATACTTTATGGAGAGTAGCGCAAAGAACCGGAGTTCCGATGAGTACGATCATAAGAACTAACCGTCACATCGTGAAGCGCCGTATGATTCTTCCAGGCGACAAGTTGGCCATTCGTTAAATAAGAACTACACGACAATTTTAATCTAAAAACCTACTCGCAAGAGTGGGTTTTTTATTTTAAGATCGTTTTATATGGCATTTGGATTACTCAAGCATTTTAAAGATATAAAAAAGTCAGCAAACATTATGGGCCAAATGACCCATGCTGATCATCTCATTATAGGGCATGACCTTGGGGCAGTCCTTAAGCTTATTGAGCTTAAAAAGAATCATGCACAAGAATCAGTTAAATTGATCAGCTCAAGACCACTTAATAAGAATCTTTTGATTGATACCTATGAGTTAGGTGTGACTCATCTTCGTTCTGAAGTAGCGGTTGAGAACATTTATAAGAAATTTTATAACGCAAAAATTATGCCTCAAAAAAAAGATGCATGTTTTTATAAAGACGGAAAGTTTCATGAGTTTAGTGGAAGAGCTAAATCAATGGAACTTCAGCCAGGTGAAAGCTTTTTCATGAGTAAAGGCTACCGTATTAAAGTAGAAAGTTTTTTTGATCCAGAAGATTGGGAACAGCTTGATGAAACGTTAAAAATGGCTGTTGATGTACGCCATTTTGAGGCCATTGAAAAAACGCTTCCGAATGATCTTGTTAACCGTAACGAGTGGCACCTAACCTTCAAAGACTTTTCCCAGATGACTTGTGAGCGTTTGTACGTCTCTCAATCACCAAAAAGATTTTTAAGTTATTTAAGTAAAAGAGAAGATTTTACTCCTGAACTTATCGATGTTTGTACATCTGTAAACATTCAAAGTGGTATTGCTGTTTCTTGGAAACTTAAAAAAGAACTTTTTACTGAAGAGAGAACACTCTTCATTCCTCAAAGTATGACTCATGAATGGGGTCATTTTATTTTAGAGTTTGAAGATCGTGAATCTCCTTATTGTCATGCTTTATTTTTGATTCATGACGATGAACCACAAACGGAGGATCTCGCTTCACGGATTAAATTGATGAAGCGTGTGATCGAACGTGTTTTTCCACAATTTGAAGAATCAATTCTGAAAGAGTTTATTCGTTTTGATGAGGAGATGTTTATCTCGGATTGGAAAGATGAAGCAGCAGAGCAAGTATCTTTTGATTATCCTACTCTTAAATTCGTTAGCCAAATCGCTCCTATGCCATCATACTTGGGCCAAGAAAAATTCATGGCCCGTGTTTTACTCAATTAGTTTCATTTTTTTATTTCTATAAAAGGAGTCCTTGTGAAATGTCTTCTCGCTTTATTAATTCTTGTAAGTTCAACAGTCGTTTGTGCTCAATCAAGAATCGTTTCAGTAGATGCATTTGATCTGGCCTACTCAGGTGGATTGGTTTTTCAAACTCATAAAGGTGATGATGAAGATAAAGATGTTTCTAAATTTAGATTCAATCTTAACTTTGCTCAAAATTTCATGGACTACGTTGGTCTTATGTGGAAAGCAAAAATCAATTTTAATCGTGAAGATGTTGATTTTGGTTCAAATGATTCACTTGAATCTAGTTATGGTGCAGCTGGTGGGTTCCTTTATAATTTTCAATCTGAAGACGTAAAGAACTCAATCTTGGTGAGTGCACTTGTAGGAATTGAAAGAGCTTCTTATGAAATTGGAAACCAAGATAGTGAATCTGGATTTAATGTTTATTTAGATCTTGAGGCCGGGAAACGTTGGGATCTTGGTCAGTACTCAGTTGCAAATATTTCTTATGCCCCTACAGTAGCAGTTAATTTTAAAAGATATGGTGGGGATATTCGTGATGAGTATTACACAAGTGCATACGAGCTACGTTTAAACTTTTTAAAGTTTGATGTGCTTTTTTAATTTTAACATAAAATGTTGTTGCGACAGGCCAACCAATGAGCGGAGATAATATTTTTTAAAATTCATCATGATTAAAAAAAACTCATGAAAAAACATTAAAAAAGTTATTTACAAAAACGCTCTGGTTGGTGAAACTTTAAATAATAACTTACTTGCTCGTTATATTTACACACATGAACGGAATGACGCAGTCATTTTTGAAAAAGGAGATTTCATGAGAAAACAGCTTACGGTTGCCCTAGGACTTGCTGTCCTTGCAACGCCAGCTTTCGCTACTAAAGCTCGTCTTCAAGCCCTTGGTGAAGATGTTAACGGTTCATTCTATGTGAATGACAACCGTAACATTTGGTTAAACCCAGCCCAGGTTAATAATCACAAAGATCTTGTGACTTTTGAGTGGGGTGATACTAACAGTGGATCTGCTTCTCACCTTGATACGACTGCAGCTCCACGAGCTGAAGGTGGCGTATACAGAAATGCTGGTAACTTGGTTTACGGCCTTCATTTAGGTGGAGCTTCAAATACAAGTAACGCTTTCAGAGCAGCTGCCGGTTTAGGCGCTACTGGTATGGAAGATAATAATATCGACGCTTTTGTTGGTGGTGATTCAGGAATTAAATGGGGAGCTAACTTAGGTTATGCTTACACTCATAAAGATGAAACTCCAGCTGGTGGTGAAGATGCTCATCAAGAGTCTCTTCGTGCTCGCGGTGGTATCGTTGCTGGTGATCTTCAGGCTTTCGGTGTTCTTAGCTTAATCAATACAGCTACAGATACTGCTGGTGCTGAATTTGCTGGAGATATCGGTTATTCACTTGGAGCAACTTATGCTCTTCAAGGGAATACACTTTTTGCTAACTGGGGTCAGAATAAAGCAGAGGGCGAATCTGCTGGCGGAACAAGATCTGATATTGAGCTTAGACAAGTTCAAATTGGTGCTGGTCGTATTACACGTTTAAACGATAGAGCTAACTTCTTCTCTAGAATTTCATATACTGATACTAAAGCAGAAAATGAAGGCGGAGCAGTGGCTTTTGGTGGCGCATGTACAACAGCGTTCCAAGTTGGGTGTAACAAGTATAAATCTGCTATCGTTCCAGTGGTTCTTGGTTTAGAAATTGAAGCTACTAGCTGGTTAACTTTCCGTGGATCTGTTACTCAATCTGTTTGGTCTAAAGAGCAAGATAAAAATAATGATCGTCCGGTTAGAAACACTGCTGCAGTTAACGCTGGTGCAACTCTTAAATTTGGAGAACTTAGTGTTGATGGTGTGATTGGTAACACTGATGCTAATGGAACAGGTGCTAATAACACTGCTATAGGTACAGCTAACAACGGAACACTCCGCACAGACGTCCTTATGACTCGTGTTGGTGTAAACTACCGTTACTAATCTTTTCTTAAAATAAAAGATAATAGAGGCCTGGCTTTATGCCAGGCCTTTTTATTTGTCTATGGTCCCACTCTGCACCCAGTACCTGACATAGATGTTAGGAAAATCCTGTAGTTTTTTTACGCTAAATCAGTACAATCTCTCCTAAGACAAGGAGAACTTTAATGAAAATGATAATCGCTGCTGTGGGCTTTCTACTCGCTGCAACTGCAGGTGCCCAAGAATTAAAATTTGGTGACCTGAACTACTTTCTCAAGCAGGGACAATTCAGTTTAACTGCTGATATGAATCACGGAACTTATAGATTTAAGACAAGTCCAGTGGGTGCTAATACACCTTCAGTGACGAAACAGTCTGAAGGGTATTACCTTACGACAAAATATTCTTATGCTTTAACTAACAGATTCAATCTTTTTTTAGGTCTTAACTATCAGTACGACGTGATTAATAAGGTTGTAGGGTCAAATGCAGAAAGATTTAATCAGGATGGACTTAATAATCCTATCTTGGGAGCAAATTTTCGTCTTTTTAACCAAGAAACTAAAGGTGTTAACTTAGATTTTGGTGCTGTTGCGCGTATAGGGATTGAATCTGCTGAGGTTGGTACTGTAGGTGCCGTTAAGGGTAGTAAAGACGGTAATGCAGCTAATGGAAGAAATTCTTTAGAGCTAAATACTCGTGCAGGAACTAAGTGGAATGAGGCAAATGAGTGGTTTGTTACGGCGGGTATTATTTATAATAAGGCCGGGGACTACAAGATCCACACACCTAATAACGGAGTTAACAGAGACGTTGATGTTGAATCTTCATGGGATAGCTTTGTCAGTGCGGCCTATCAGTATCGTCCAGTTAATGAGTTCATGATGGCCTTGAGTCTTACTGCCAACCGTGTAGATAAGATTGATTCAACTGAGACAAATTCAAATTCAAGCATGGATGAGAACGCTCATTTTGATTATGAATTTGCATTTAATGCCAAATACCTTATCTGTGAAAACTTCATTGCTAAGTTCAATTATGGACAATCTTTATTATCGGACTATGATGTCGAAATTTTGGGCACAGAAACTGAAATTCAGAATCGTCATAGAAGATCTTTTGGTCTTGGTGTAGATTTCCTTTTTTAATCGTTTAAATAAAACTTATAAGGAGAGGCACCTCTTCGTATAGGTTTATCTTTTATCCATTACATTTTTGATAATCCTTAGCGTAGAATGAGTAAGTCTACTAAAGGATTAGTCATGCATCGACGACGATTTGTATTATCTTGGGGAAGAAAGGTCTTTTTCGGGTTTCTTTGGCCATTAATGTCATTACTGGCCCTTGTTTATTTTTATGATTTTTTTATACCACGCACCTTCCTTGAAATCGTGTATTACGTTTTAAGTTATATTGGTCATTTCGGACTAATTACCAGCATTGCTTATTTCATCTTTTTTGTGCCAGTCGTGGCGCTCTTCCCGGCGTATTACGTTTCAAGAATTTGGTCATACATTATCATCATGGCCTTGCTGGTTTTGCTCTTGTTGGACATGGCCATTTTTATGCAATTTAGAATGCATATCAATCCTCTGATCATTCAGTTGGTTCTAGATAATGGCAGTCGTTTTATTCTTGGTGCAAACTCAACGGGACTCATTGCTTTCACATTAATAATCTTTGCTATCACAGTGGGATTTTGGTTCAGGGGTGAGAGGTTGTGGCGGGGCATGCAGCGTAAGTTCAGTAATCCAGTTAGTAATTGGTACCTTGTTCTTATTCTGTTTTGTCAGATTTTTTCTCAACTTATCGCTCATAACTCAAGCGTAAAAGTGGTGACAATATACCCAATTGAATGGTCTAAATTCGCCATGTCACTTCTTAAAAAAGTGCCTTATCAAGATGAACAGGTTATGGGAGATATGAAATACCCATCTAGGGATCTCTCCTGTGCTCCAAAAGTTAAAGCAAACATCCTTTTTTTAGTGGTGAATAACTGGTCACATAAAGATTTTAGCAGAGAAAAAACGCCATTTTTGTTTCACTTGAGTTCTCATGGAACAACTTTTAATCATCACTTCAGTGGTGGCGAGAATTCTGAATCAGGTCTTTTTTCTTTGCTTTATTCTTTGCCACCAACATATCTGAAATCTGCCAATGAGAATAATCTTTCTCCTGCTATCTTAGATGAGCTAAATAAACTTTCTTATAAGTCTGTCATTGTGGCATCTCATGATTTGAATTTTCCGTTTAAAACAGAAAAAATAATTGCTCCCTTTGGAATGGCCGTAGTCGATGCTTGGAAAAAGTGGAGTGCCAACTTTTTATTAGAGAATCCGACACATCCTTTTTTTTCAACTTTAGTTCTTGATAATGAAAATGACCTCGATTTCCATGTGAGTAGTATCATTCAAGATCTTTACTTTAAAAGATTAACTCAAAATACTGTGCTTGTTGTTACTGGGGCCAGTGGGCCCACGTATGATAAAGATTTAGTTACGGCCGATGAAGTGCAAGTTCCATTTTTTATTATCTGGCCCCATAAACGAATTGAAGAGACTGAGAAAACTTCTTCCCACTACGATGTGATACCGACGATCGTTAAGGATCTGTGGGCATGCAAAAATAAATTATCT